>QHXA01000094.1:10929-11509 GCA_003222755.1 Acidobacteriota bacterium | reverse complement strand
CGAGAGGCCGGAATCCGCTGTCATCGTAACAGGCTTTCCGCTCGCGGTTCATCCGGGGAAGCTAATTCTAGTATATGCCGTAGATCTTCCGATGCCGCCCAAATTTTTCAGTTCATGACCGATTCTTGAAGATCGCCGTTTCCAGCGACCGGCGGTCGAAACGGCACTTCCCCCTGGCCTTCGAGCAGCGGCGTCGGTTCGTGCGTCAAAGCGATCTTCAAAACCTCGTCCATGTTTTCGACGAGATGCACGGTGAATTCATCCCTAATATTAGCCGGAATATCGTTGAGATCCTTCTGATTATCCTTTGGCAGAATGATCGTCCGGATTCCGGCGCGATGAGCCGCTAACAGCTTTTCCTTGACCCCTCCGATTGCTAAAACCTTTCCCCGGAGTGTGATCTCTCCCGTCATCGCTATGTCGCATCGCACTGGGATCTTCGTGAGAGCGCTTATCAGAGATGTCGCCATCGTGATGCCGGCTGACGGACCATCCTTTGGAATTGCACCCTCTGGAACGTGTATATGGAGATCGAGCCGACGGTAGAAATCTTTGGGAATTCCAAACAATTGAGCTCGGG
>QHXA01000094.1:7478-10905 GCA_003222755.1 Acidobacteriota bacterium | reverse complement strand
CCGAGTTTTCCGGTTAGCGTTAGCTTACCTTTGCCTTCCATCAAGGTGGCTTCGGTTGCCAGGATCTCGCCACCGACCTCCGTCCATGCAAGACCAGTTACGAATCCAATCTCGTTTTGAGATTCGTGACGGTTAGAACGGTACTTTGGAATCCCAATGTAGTCAACCAGATTTTCGGCAGTGATCTGAACCGCACTCTTCGTCTTGCTCTGGACGACGGCCCGAGTGACTTTCCTGCAAATCGATGAGATCTCGCGCTCCAGGTTGCGAACGCCCGCTTCACGGGTGTAGTGGCGAATTACGCCTTGGATCGCGTCATCCTTGAAGGAGACATTGTGCGTACTGAGCCCGTTCGCCTCGATCTGCTTCCGGATGAGAAATCGCCGGGCGATCTCCACTTTTTCGTATTCGGTGTATCCGGGCAGGCGCAGGATTTCCATGCGATCCTGCAGAGGCTGCGGAATGGTATGGAGAACGTTCGCTGTCGCAATGAACATGATTTGCGACAGATCGTATTCCACGTCCAGGTAGTGATCCTGGAAAGTCGAGTTCTGCTCCGGATCGAGTACTTCTAACAAGGCGGCCGAAGGGTCGCCGCGGAAGTCCATGCTCATCTTGTCGACTTCGTCGAGCAGGAAAACCGGATTGATCACGCCGGCCTTTTTGATCATTTGAATGATCTGCCCCGGCAAAGCCCCAATATACGTGCGGCGATGCCCGCGAATCTCAGCCTCGTCACGCACGCCCCCCAACGCCAAGCGCACAAACTTTCGACCGGTCGCGCGCGCGATGGACATGCCGAGTGAAGTCTTGCCAACGCCGGGCGGTCCAAGGAAGCATAGGATCGAACCCTTTGGTTTCTTGACCAACTGCCGGACGGCGAGAAACTCGAGGATGCGCTCTTTCACCTTCTCGAGGCCGTAGTGATCCTCATTCAAAACCTTTTCAGCAAGTTCGATATCGCGGATCTCGCGTGATTTCTTCTTCCACGGCATGGCAAGCAGCCAGTCAAGATAATTTCGCGAGACGGTCGATTCGGCGGACATGGGCGGCATCATTTCGAGCCGCTTTAATTCCTGCATCGCTTTTTCCAGTGCGTCCTTTGGCATGCCGGAAACTTCAATCTTTCGCCGGAGTTCTTCAATCTCGGACTTTTCATCTTTTTTGCCGAGTTCACGCTGGATCGCTTTGATCTTCTCGTTGAGGTAATACTCTTTCTGCGCCCGCTCCATCTGGCGCTTTACACGATTCTGGACAGAACGATCGACGTGAAGCTTTTCGATCTCGATGTCCAATATGTCGGCCAGTCGCTTGCATCGCTCGACCGGATTGAAGATTTCCATCAGTTCTTGCTTCTCTTCAATGGACAAGACCAAATGCGCGCAAATTGTATCGGCGAGGCGTCCAACGTCGTCCACCTTGATTGACGCCAGCGCCTGGTCTGCGTTCAAGTTCTGGCTCAGCTTGACGTATTGCTCGAACTGCTGCGTCAAACGTGAAGCAAGCGTGTCATAACCTGTGAAGCTTTGATTGCGGAATGGAGACAGCCGGAGATTCGCTTTCCAGTATCCGTCTTCTTCGTTGAGTTGAAGGATCCGCGCCCGCTCGATGCCTTCGACAAGTACCTTTGTATTTCCATCGGGTAGCTTGAGCGATTGGACAATGTTCGAAATGGTTCCGACCTGATAAATCTCATTCGGCTTGGGATTATCAACTGTGGCATCGTGCTGGGTCGATAGAAAGATTCGCTTGTCCCCGCGCAGCGCCGATTCCAGTGCGTGAACCGAAGACACCCGGCCGATCACGAAGGGAACCATCATGAAAGGAAAAATAACAACATCCCGAATCGGTACCATCGGCAGTCGGGTTTGTTCGTATTTTTCCTTTGCGGACATGAATTCACTACTGTAGCGGCCGGTCTAGGACTGCCGACAATGCGGCAGTTTGCGACATCATCGGCGGTCATTTCTTCAGGCTGCGCACTGTCGCGCTTGCGCTTCGCGAACCGCCGCTTACAGTTCCTTTACCCAGCTTTTTCAAATGGAAGCTGGATCTCCTTCTTTTCGACCATTTCCTTCGTAATGGTTAGCTCCCGATGCTCTTTTTGTTGAGGGAGCAGGTACATCAGATCCAGCATGAGCTCTTCAAGAATGATACGGAGGCCGCGCGCGCCGACGTTCCGCTTGATGGCATCGATCGCAACAGCTTCGAGCGCGTCATCCGAAAACTTCAGCTTCACATTCTCGTATTCGAACAAGCGTTGATACTGCTTGACCAGCGCGTTCTTGGGACGCGTGAGAATGTCGACCAGAGCCTTCTGATCCAAATCGTGCAGGGTCGCGACCACGGGCACCCGGCCGACGAACTCCGGAATCATGCCGAACTTGATCAGGTCTTCAGGTTCCAGTTGGTCCAGCAACGCGGAGCGGGGATTTTCCGATTTCACCCGGACATCACCGTGAAATCCCATCGTACTGCGAACCGCCAATCGACGCTCAATGATCTTGTCAAGGCCGACAAATGCTCCCCCGCATAGAAAGAGGATATGCGTGGTATCGACCTGCGTAAACTCCTGATGAGGATGTTTTCGGCCGCCCTGCGGGGGAACATTAGCGACGGTACCTTCCAACATCTTTAATAACGCCTGCTGAACGCCTTCACCGGAAACGTCGCGCGTGATGGACGGATTTTCGTCTTTCCGGCCGATCTTGTCGATCTCATCGATGTAGATGATCCCCGTTTGTGCCCGCTCGATATCGCCGCCGGCGTTTTGGATCAGACGCAGGATGATGTTTTCGACGTCTTCACCGACGTATCCGGCTTCGGTTAATGTCGTAGCATCCACGATAGCGAACGGAACAAGAGTTTGAGCCAGGAGGGTCTTACCTGTGCCGGTTGGCCCAATCAGCAGGATGTTCGATTTTTGAAGCTCGATGTCGGACTTCCGGCGCGCCAGTTCGATGCGTTTGTAGTGATTGTAGACGGCTACCGCGAGCTTCTTCTTCGGTCGATCCTGCCCGACAACATACTGATCCAGAAAGCCTTTGATCTCCGGGGGCTTGGGAAGATGTACGTTCTTGGGAGATGGCTCGTAGTTTTGATCCTCGTCGATGATGTCCTGGCAAACCCCGACGCATTCATCACAGATGAAGACCGTGGGCCCCGCGATCAGTTTACGAACATCATTCTGACTTTTGTTGCAGAATGAGCATCGCAAGACATCGTCGGTATTTTTCTTCAATGGAGTTCCCTCTCTATTTGCCAAACCGGCTGAAACACACGTATGCCAAAGGTTTCAGATGCGCTTGGAAATAACCTCGTCGATGATACCATACTCCTTCGCCGCGTCTGCCGTCATGATGTAGTCGCGTTCGACATCCTTTTCGATGCGTTCAAGAGTCTGTCCAGTATGGTGCGCCAGAATTTT
>QHXA01000094.1:0-7443 GCA_003222755.1 Acidobacteriota bacterium | reverse complement strand
AAGAATTTCTTTTGCGTGGATGTCAATGTCTGTTGCCTGACCTTGTAATCCGCTCATCCATGGCTGGTGGATCAGCACCCGAGAATGCGGCAGCGAGAAGCGCTTTTTCGGAGAGCCCGCCGCCAGAAGGACGGCAGCCATACTTGCCGCCTGGCCGACGCAGATCGTCGTCACATCATTCCTGATGAATTGAATCGTGTCATAAACGGCCAAGCCAGCCGAAATCGAACCACCGGGGCTGTTGACGTACAGCGAAATGTCGCGTTCCGGATCTTCGGCTTCCAAGAAGAGCAATTGGGCGGTCACCAGGTTGGCAACATTATCGTCAATGGGTGTTCCTATAAAGATGATGCTATCGCGCAGCAGCCGGGAATAAATATCATAGGCGCGCTCGCCGCGATTGGTCTGCTCGACCACCATCGGGATCAAAGTATTGAATTCGTGATTCATATGATTTCCGTTTCTAAATACCATTCTTAAATCTGTGCATGTATGGGTCAATGAGTAAATGACGGCACGATACGAGCCTTCGCTTGCAGCAGATCCAGAGTCTTTTTATTGCGGATTTGCGATCTGAGCCGTTCCAGGCCCGAGTCTCGCGACAGCACCTCTTTCACCTTTTCCTTCGGCCGATTCGTTTCTGCTGCCATTTTCTCGATCTCGGCCTCCACATCGTGTTCCGCAACGTTGATGTTTTCCTTCTCCGCAATATATTCGAGAATCAATGATCCCTTCACGTCACGCATGGCTTGCTGCTGTTGATCTTCCCGGATTTTGGCCCAGTCGACATCGAGCCGCTGTGGGTTGATGCCCTGACGCGATAGATCGCGCAGCAAGCGCTGCAGCCGAATGTGCAATTGCCGCTCAACCAGTGACTCCGGGAGTTCAAACTCGTTGTTGTCTTCGAGCCACTTCAGCAGTTTTTCGCGCGTTTGCTCCTGCGCCTGCTCGCGTTTGTGCTTTTCGATATCCTCGCGAATTTTTGCCTTCAGTTCGTCCAGCGTTTTGTATTCACCGAATCGCTGCGCAAACTCGTCGTTGATTTCGGGGATTTCCTTCGTCTTAATTCCCTCGATCTTGACCTTGTACTCGACGGTTTTCCCGGCAAGCCGCTGTGTCGGATAATCCGGCCGGTACGTGACCTTGAATGTTTTTTCCTCGTCGACCTTCGCTCCGAGAAGATTTTCGGTGAACTCCTTCATGGTCGTGCGCCCGCCGATCTCGGCCACTGCCTTCTCGCCGACCATTGGCGGTTCGTCGGAACCTTCAATTGTTGCGCTGTATGATATTTCTGCGAAATCGCCTTCCTGGACCGGCCGCTCATCTTCAACTGGTGCAAGTTCCGCCATATCTTCTTGCAGTTTCTTCAATGCCGCTTCAACCTCGCTGTCCTCGACTTTAGCAGACGCTTCTTCGACCGGTATGCCTTCGTAATTCGTGACGTTCAGTTTCGGATAGACCTCAAAGACGGCCTTGAAACGAAGCGGCTTTCCGGAGTTGTAGTCGATGGCTTCGAACTGCGGCGCCTGTACGATCTCGAGTTTGCGCTCATCAATCGCGTCGCCGAAATATTTCGGCATGAGGTGCTGCATCATTTCGGACACGATTTCATCCCGGAAACGTGTCTTCACAACGGCGACCGGCGCCTTGCCCGGCCGGAAACCGGGCACGCGCGCGCGCCGGGCCAATTCCTGTGCGATATGCGTGATCTCGGCATCGACGACCTCTTGGGGAATCTCGATGTCGAGGTTCTTTTTGCACTCGCTAAGGTCGATCAGTTCTGCCTTCATGAAGGATTCCTAGATTGCACTTCAGAGATGCGAAAGGGGGGACTCGAACCCCCACGGCGTGAGCCACTAGATCCTAAGTCTAGCGCGTCTGCCAGTTCCGCCACTTTCGCACAGACTTGATTGTGCGGGGTGGGCAAAGCTGGTGTCAATGGCTGTCCCGCTTGCGCTCAGGGTCACGTCAAAGTCCGACTTTGACGTGACCCTGCTTGCGCTCTTCATCGACCGGCGCTGCCATTGTTCTATAATAGCGGCGCTTTGAAAGTCGCGAGGCAACATCCGGCAAGTATGGGCTTCGAGCTGGCCGAAGCTGAGCGTGTCGAACAAGCTTTGGCCATTGCCAGGGCGATTCTTGCGGCTGCTTCTGCGCTCGCCATTTCCATCGATCCTACCGAACCGTCTCGATATTACGTATTCACGTATATCGTGCTCATCGGTTACATGCTGTGCAGTTTGATATTGCTCTTCTTGCCAGGATCCGCTTTCTTCCATAGAACAACGCCTGTCCTGATTCAGATGATCGATGTCGCGTGGGCTTCTGTTTTGATTGCACGCACGGATAGCCCGGCCAGCCCGTTTTTTGTGTTCTATACGTTTGCAGTCATTTCGGCGGCATACCGATGGGGGTTCCCTGGGAGCATTGGCAATGGTGTATTGCTGGCCGCTGTCTTTTTCATTTTGTCCCGCACCTCACTTGGAAGCGGGATCGTGGCGGGCCTCCCGACTCATGAGGTGAACCGGTCCATCATCGGGTCGACTTACCTGGTCCTGCTGAGCATTGTTATCGGGTATTTAGCCGGAAATGAGAAGAGACTTCGGCGCGAAAATGCATTAATTGCGCGGGCGATGGGTAAAGCGAAGGCCGAATTCGGGCTGACGCAAAGCATGCGAGGCTCACTGAACGAGATTCGTGCCTTCTATCGAGCGGAATCCGCCGTGTTCGTGGCCGAAGAATTGGCTAGTGGAAGCATCTATGTATTACGTTGCGCGGGCACAGATCCGGATCCCGACTTCAGCCGCTTCGCCGAACTCGATCCGAGCCGGCGGTTCGTATACTTCTTTCCGGTAAACGGCGAAAGCTGGTATTCGAGCAAGCAAGGCAACGGGATTCACGACGCGCGGCTTCTCAACGCACGAGGGAAACCAGCACTGGATCGCCAGATCGAGTATCCGCGCGAGTTCCTTGATCTGTATCCATTTCAATCGCTGCTTGGAGCGAAGATCGGCTTTGGTCCGGAATTGACGAGCCGTTTGTTGCTTCTCGATCCGAAATTGAAGCTCGATCGTTGGCAGGAACTCGCATTGATTCAGCGCGTGGTGCGATCTGTGATGCCGACTTTACACAACGTGTACCTCTGGCGCCGCTTGCGCGCGCGCGCCGGAGCAATGGAACGGGCCCGTGTCGCTCGAGATTTGCACGACGGGGTGATCCAGTCCTTGATCGGACTCGAGATGCAGCTCGATGTGATGAAGCATCGAACCGAATCCGGCCTTGCCCCGAAGGCTTCCGACGTCGAGCGCATACAGCAACTGCTAAGAACGCAGATCAAACAGGTCCGCGATGTGATGAATCACCTGCGGCAGCCGAAGCTGGAGCCATCGGATCTGGTAAGCTTCATGTCCGAGCAAGTGGACAAATTCGCCACAGAGACCGGAATTTCCGCAAAGTTTGTGGCCGAAATGGATCAGGTGCAGTTGCCGCCGCACGTTTGCCGTGAATTGGTACAGATCCTTCAGGAGGCGCTGGCAAATGTTCGGAAACACAGCGGCGCGAAACACCTTCTGGTCCGGTTGAGCGCGCCCGAAGAAGACTGGAATCTTGCGATCATCGACGACGGATGCGGATTCGATTTTGAGGGCCGACTGTCGCATTCACAGCTTGACGAACAAAGATTGGGTCCTCTGGTTATCAAGGAACGAGTCCGTTTAATCCACGGTGAACTCGAAATCGAATCCCTGCCGGGACACGGCGCTCGCCTGGACGTACGGTTGAGGAAACAAACTTATGCATGACCAGATAGCTATTCTCATCGCCGATGACCATCCAATATTTCGCGACGGTCTGCGCGGTCTTATCGAAAGCGAACGTGGTTTCATCCTTTCCGGAGAAGCTGTCGATGGCGAACAGGCACTAGATCTGACGCGTAAGCTGAAACCGGATATCCTTCTGCTTGATCTTGCGATGCCGAAGCTGGGCGGGTTGGAAGTCGTGAAGCAGCTGGCACGGCCGCCTATTCCCACACGCATCATGCTCCTGACTGCTGCCATCGACGACGCACAGATCACTGAAGCTCTACGCTTCGGTGCGCGCGGCGTGGTTCTCAAAGATACCGCGACGCAGTTGCTCGTGAAGAGTATCCGTTGTGTTGTTGCCGGTGAATTTTGGGTTGGCCGGCGCAACGTACAAGGACTGGTTCAGGCTTTGCAGATGGCGCAGATGACGCAGCCTGAGGATCCAGTGAAGAAATATGCCCTGACCGCGCGGGAGATGGAAGTTCTCACGGCCATTGTCGAAGGATATTCCAACAAAGAAATCGCCAAGAAGTTCTCGATAAGCGAGCAGACGGTCAAGCATCACCTCAGCAGCATTTTCACTAAGGTCGGCGTCTCAAACCGTCTAGAATTGGCGCTCTTCAGCGTACACCACCAACTGGTCGGGAAGCGGTCCTGAAGTATGATCAGGAGTTGTGAATTTGAGGACTGCTTCAGATTTTTGGGTCTTTCTGAGGTGAGCAGTCGTTTACACTGGGTTCTATGAGACAAATACTGATTCTGATCACCTTACTTTCATTGGTTGTGATTGCGGCAGCAGGGCAGGCCAAGATGGTAACAACAAAAACCGGTTTGAAATACATCGATGAAAAGCTCGGCACTGGCGACGTGGCGATGAAGGGCAATACTGTGTCTGTCCATTACACAGGTTGGCTTTATGAAGGCGGCAAGCGCGGGATGAAGTTCGATAGTTCAGTCGATCGTAACATGCCGTTCCAGTTCAAGCTAGGCGAGGGCAGAGTGATCCCGGGCTGGGACGAGGGTGTGGAAGGAATGAAAGTCGGCGGCAAACGAGAACTCATCATTCCTCCCGACCTTGGGTACGGCGCGCGTGGAGCGGCCGGTGTCATACCGGCCAATGCGACGCTAGATTTTGAAGTTGAACTGCTAAAGGTGGCGAAGTAGCGGGAGTGAAAGCGGCCTTTCGGCCGCCCGGGCCAAGCTGGGACCGCTGCCTACGCTGCTTCAGTGATATCCTTCAGGGTCTTTCCGGATTCTTTCTCTTCGACTTTGGATATGTCCCCGATCGATACGACGCCAACCAGGCGTTTATCTTGGCTGAGGATTAGCATGCGTCGGACTTCCTTGTCGCGCATTTTCTTGGCGACGTCCTTGACGGCGTCGTCCTCGAAGCACCAAAAGACGTCGTGTGTCATCACGTCGCGCGCTGTACATGTGCTGATGTCGCGCCCGCCGGCGATTCCGCGGATAACGATGTCGCGATCGGTCACCGTACCGACCAGGCGATCGTTTTCGCAAATAATCCGACATCCAGTGGCGTCAGCTTTTGAGCCAGGTCATTGATCCCCGTCTCCGGGCCGACGCATTCGAGGTTCGTGGTGATGATTTCGCGTATTGTCATCGCATACCTCCACGAGCTCCATAAGGCTTATGCGGCCTTATGGGCTTTCTGGGATTTTTTCTGGGCTATACGGATTATTCCGAGCAATTCGCCATCCGAGGTGGTCACGATGGCGCTGGACGCGTCATAGTCGCGTAGGAACTTCTGTGCATCTTTGGGTTCCATGTCCGGCCGGAGTGTGCGAGAGCTCGGCTTCATGACCTCCGCCACGCGGGCCCCTGGACTTGCATCCCACGTTTCGCCTTGAATGACGCCCAGTACAATGCTTCGGTCATTGATTACGACGCATAGATCTTGATTCGGACCGCGTCGGCTCTTCACATCTTCCAGACGTTCTCGTAACGAGCAGGTCGGTACGTCTTTATGGATCATCTGCCGGATTCGGATCTTCTTTGCCTGTGTGCCCTCCGTGTCCAACGCGGCAGCCAGCCAATCCGCTTTACCTGGTGTGTACCGATAGACTTCTTGAAATCCCATGCTCTCGAGTCGCCATGCCGCGCGTGCGCTGAGGTCGCATTGGAAATCGGTGCTGTATACGATCACGGCGATGTCCTTTCTTAATATCTTGGTGGCTTCCGAGGTCATGGTCTCCAAGGGAATATTGACCGCGTGGGGGAGGTGCTCCTTTTTGAATTCGGATGCAGGAAGGACATCGACGAGCTGGACGCGGCCTTGGTCCACCAGTGTTTTCATGTCTTTACGTCGAATTTCGATCGGCATAGGCAAAGCTCCTCAGTTTTTTAGACGAGCAACTTTGGTAGCAGAATCAGATACCGCGAAGGCCCGGCAACTTTTTCTGCTGTACGGGCGGTCTATGCCCACATTTTCCAGATTCGACATCGTGGGCGGTCACAGACTGCCCTACAGGTGCATACCATCAGAAACCACCGGTTGGTCTCTAATTTGCTAGGGCATTTCGCGACAAAAGGAGGCTAGATCATGCACGTTCGGTTTTTGGCATTTGCTCTGATTCCTGCCCTGCTGATTCCGCAGTTTGTAATCGCTCAGGCGCCCTCAGTCTCGCCTTCTGAGCTTCGGCAGGCCATCATAGCAGCAGCACAGACCCGGCAAAAAAACCTCGACGCCGTTCGATACTTCTTCACCAGTCAGGCCGCGCGCGCGGCACTAAAAGCCGGAAAGGTGGATTATCAAAAAGTAGAAAAAGCCGTGGGCACTTTGTCGCCCGAGGAACTCGCGCGCCTAGCTGACAAAACCAATCAAATTCAGAAAGACTTCGCAGCCGGTGCATTAACAAACGAGCAATTGACCTACATCGTGATCGCCTTGGCGACGGCCGTGATCGTGATCCTGCTTATTGAGCATTAAGGCGAACAGCCGTAATCAAAATCCATGCGCTGGCTTTCCCTACTACTGACATTCCAGCAAGCCCTATGGATCGACGTGCCGTTCATCCGCCAAGACAAGAATGGATGCGGGTCCGCTTCCATTTGGATGTTGATGAAGTATTGGCAGCCGGATGCTGCGCTTGACGTGGATGACATTCAGCAACAGCTGTATTCCAGAAAGGCCGGCGGAATCTACGCGAGAGACATGGCACGGTATTTCGAATCGCATGCTTATCGCGTCTTCACGTTTCGAGGCGAGTGGTCGGACCTCGAGGAACACGTTTCCAAAGGTCGCCCGCTGATCGTTTGTCTGGAGCGAAACAGCCGAGGCGTGCCGTTGCACTATGTCGTGGTCGCCGGTGTCGATCCTACGCAGAGTCTCGTCCTCATTAATGATCCGGCGCAACGTAAGTTGCTATCCGTGTCGCGCGCGGAATTTGAACGCAGTTGGCAAGGAACCGGTAACTGGACACTCCTCGCCATCCCCGAATTCGGCCTGGCCAGCAAGGCGTTTCGTGAGGAGAACCTGATTGAGACGCGAGAGCATTTGACAGCCGCGTTGCGCGTCAATCCTTCGGATGCGTGGGCGAACGACTTCCTCGCGACGGTTTACTTTCTGCAGAACAACACAGAAGCAGCGCTGAAATATTGGAATCGCGCAGAAAATCCCGTCATT
>QHXA01000576.1:6428-11209 GCA_003222755.1 Acidobacteriota bacterium | reverse complement strand
TCGACGTCTGCCAGATCGTCGAGACTGGCGCAGTAATGGTGAGAGGTGGTCCGGAAGACCACGAGAAGAGTCCGCCGATCTGCCACCGTTCAACGATTCGGTGTATGAGCGTGGGCGCGTTGGCGAGGAACATGCGTCCCGGCCCGAACGGCAATTCGTATGTGCCGTTCGCCGTCAAATTATGCGTTCGATGATAGGTCACCAGAGTTTTGTCTGCGGCTCTATTCCTGGGATCGCGCGAATTCAACACCTGGTCCTCGGCACCATTCGTAACGTCTGCGCCCAAAGTGCGGCTCCACGTATACGAACCCTGGCTCGTGAAGCCGTGCGCGAGCCGCTTGGTGATTTGCACAAGCATGGAATGATACGTGGAGTTGCTCAGGTTTCCATGGAGCGTGACGGTATTGAACTGCGGGTTCACAACGAAGAAGTTTTGTGGAAAACCATTCGTGGTATACAAACCGCCGCCTTTTCCGGTGATGCTGGTGCTGCGATTCAAAAAGTCCGCAAGCTGGCCGATATTGCCGTTGGCGATAAAGGCTCGGGTGTTGGTGTTCGTGCGCAGCGAGGCCGATCCCGTGACGGTCGTGCCGTTAACCGCTCCCGATCCGAGATTCAAGCCACGCAACATGTCGTCGAACAGCTTTGCATCGCCTCCAGCGCGCGTCGTATTGACGGCATCGAGAAACCCGTTATTCAAAATGCTCACTGCATTAAAAGGTTCGCCATTCCAGAGCTTCGTGGATTTCGTACCAACATAGGAAACACTCAGCGTCAGATTCCGGGAAAGCTCTCGCTGCAGCTCAACGTTGAAGTTTTGCGTGTATGGCGACACCCGATTCGGCATTGCCACATGCAATGCATCACTTCGCGCGCCGTCCAACGGCACTGGACGGAGCGGCGCAAACTGGTGCGCTATGGGCAGCGTGAGATTCATAAGGGATAGGTAGGGCGCCTGCGTGTAAATGATGCCGGCGCCGGCAGAGCCCTCGAATACGCCCGGCGGATTGCCTATGTTTTCGAGATTTGTGTTCACGCCGATCAAATTGTTGCCGACATAGTTCCAACCAACTCCGGCGCGCAAAACGGTCTTGTCCTTTCCAAACCAGGGAAGCGACCAACTCAAACCAATCGAGGGCGCAAAGTTGTTCCAGTCGTCCTTCCATAGTTGCGTTCCCGCGTTGGGAGAATTCTTGCCGACGAATTGTATTGTGGTTAGCGAGCCACATGAAATGCCACATGCCCCTTTATCTCCGCCAATCGTAGTTCCGGCGAGTCCGTTGCCTTCATAGGGCACGCCGAAGAACCAGTACGACATACCGACATTCAACGTCAGGTTCGGGTGGATCTTCCACGAGTCTTTGAAGAAGGCGTTGAAGTCGTTCGCGTGTCTGTCGGCGTTCGAATATCGAAACCTTCCTGGATACTGACTAGCGAACCCGAGAGGTCCGTCAGCAGGTTTCGCGCGGCCGTTTGGCTGTTCCCGGTCAAACCCGGTATCGCCGTATTGTCGATCCCCGTTACGGCAGGTCCGCCGGCGCCAAGACGAGCGATCGGAGTCATGTTGCTGTCATTGGCCGAAATGGAATGGCCGAAGCGCATTTCGCCGCCGACCTTGAAGGCATGGACACCCTTGCTCCAGCTCAGCGTATCTCCATACGTAAACAGAGGGCTGTCCGCGCTGCGATTAGTTCCTTGGCCGGCGGTCCAATCCACAAGGTTGCTCGGGAACAGCGTCGTTACCACTTGCAATGGAATGCCGTTATATTTGGGAAGGAGCGCGAATGCTTCTTTTGCCTGCTCACCGGTTTCAACTTTCTCTTCTTCCGGACCAAAGCCAGACGGCCGTCCCACGTACCAGGGCGCGCGGCTGAGTTTGGCTTCCGTTTTCCAGCCCACGCGAAGTTCGTTCACGACTGTAGGAGATAGTGTGGATACCAAAGCGATGTTCAGCAATCGCGGATCTTTCCAGTTCACTCCGTTGTAGCCGCCGGGCCAATTGGCAATTCCCGCTTGCTGGCTCATATTCCGTCCGCGTTCCCACGTGTAAACAAAACTGAGTTTGTTCTGCGCGTTGAAATTGTGGTCGATACGAGTATTGAATTGATCGCGGTTGGTGTCGTTTCCATTCGATCCGGCAAGATCGTAGCCTTTAACGCGTCGAGTAAAGCGAATGCCCGCCGTATTCAGACCATCACCGATCGTGTAATCGTTCGGCTGCGGCATCCGCGCCAGCAACGTTTTTTCAATGAAGCCCGTCGGGTCGTATCCCGGCCGCAGTGGATCCCGGTTGAAGACACTGAACTGTTGAAGATCCCCGGTGGCGCTTGAAGGGCGCACTGGATTCCCGTTGCGATCAACCACGGGGTTGAGCTGCGTTACATTCTGGTTATCCGCACCCGGAAAGAAACGAAAGATTCCTTGGCGCGCTAGCGGCGTTAACACGCTACCGACGAACGTCTGCCGGATCATGTATCGCTGCTCGTCGACCAGGACGAAGAAGAAAGTCTTATTCTTGATGATCGGTCCGCCGAGACGAGCGCCGAACTGGTTTCGGTTTTCATAGTCTTTCGGCGCGCCATTGAAGTTGTTGAACCATTTGCTCGCGTCGAGCGCGGAATTGCGATTTGTCCAAAACGCGCTGCCGCGGAACTGGTTCGATCCGGAACGCGTGACCATTTGCACCTGGCCGGAACCGCGGCCGTATTCCGCGTCCACAGGCGCGGTCGTATACGTACTCGTCAGTGCACCATAGTTGTATCGGCCGTCGTTGACGTTGAATCCATCGCGCGTCACATTTACGGCGCTGAGGCGGCCGCCGGCAAAGTTGCCTTGGAAGTTGTCTTCAGTGGGGCCAGTGCCACCGGCTGTACCCAGCAGGTTCATCACATTACGGCCTCCCAGGGGAAGGTCGCGTACCTTGTACTCCGGCAGGACTGTTCCCACTGATGAAGACGACGTTGCGATCAGCGTATCAGCCGCCACACTCACTTCCACGGTCTGAGCGACGGTTCCGACCTGCAGCGTAAAGTTCAAGCGCACCTGCTGCGAGACTCCGAGGGCTACGCTGTTGCGCGTCTGAGTCTGAAAACCCGGTAACTCGGCGGTCACCGTATAGGTTCCCGTTTGCAGACTTGCGAATTGGTAGGCTCCGGCTTCATTGCTGAAGACGGTCGTGACAATACCGGTTCCAACGTTTATAGCGCTTACAGAGACGCTGGGAATCAAAGCCCCGGAAGCATCGGTAACGGTTCCGCCCAATGTGGCGTTGCTTGTTTGCGCGAAAACGTGAGCAGAAAAGATCAGGCACAGCAGCATGGCCGCCGCCGCTCGTGTGCTTCTCATGTTTTTCCTCCACTTTGTTGCCTGTAGGGCGGTCGATGACCGCCCAGGGCGCTCACACAGCTCCCAAAAACCGGGCTGTCCTTTTATGCCCGGAAAGACCAATTCGGAACGCAAGGGTACTCAAGAATTCCCGCATTGCAATCCGGAGAGGTGAACTCAACTGTGCTCTTGAAACAGCGAGGCAATTAAATACCAAGGTAAGCGGACGGTCAAACAGAAAGCGGCAAGCAGCGGGCCGCAGGTCTTTGGTGCCATTGACGGGCATACCGAACACGACTATCCTTCACGGACCGATGTACCGTGTTTTGGTGCTTCTCATTGTGACGTTCGCGATGATCGCACCGGCGCCCACAAGCGCTGCGCGGGCGGCTCGTCCTGAATCGGCCCTGGACTTGATTCACGTTCCCTGGCAGCAACTCGGGTATGAAATTATCTTTATGGCGCCGCGCGCCGGCTTTCGTGCAATGACCATTCCCGCGAAACACCGAATTGAGATTTATGCGCGGCCGGAAGACGATTTGGAGCTGCTGGCCTATGACATCGCACATGAGCTCGGCCATGCAATTGATTTGACCTACAATACGGCCGAAACTCGAATGGAATGGATGCGCTTAAGAGGGATCGATCCAGCCACAACGTGGTTCGGCTGCGATCGCTGCTCCGATTACAACACCCCTTCCGGTGACTTTGCCGAAACGTTTGCTCTTCTTCTGCGCGGACCAAAATATTTTCGCAGCCGCATTGCGGCTCTCCCTACGCCAGAGCAGATTCCAGCGCTCGCTCGACTGTTTCCAAAAGAGTTCTTGCCCCCGCTGTAACCGTCGGCGGTTCGCGCTTTGCAGATTTTTACAATGAGACCGATCGATTGGATGTCAAATGGAGCATCGACATTCAAGCGAGGTGCCCGATGAAGCAAACCTTCGCCCTCATTTGCGCATTACTGTTTATTTCGGGTCCTGCTCTCCCGCAGTCAAAGAACGCACAGGACGGCAAGAGTGACACGGCACAGATTGTCAGCACTGCAGAGATCGTCAAAATTGATGCGAAGAAAAAGAGTCTCCAGGTCAGGCAGTTGGTTGAACCTTCCACCGCATCGGGGAGAAGTCCGGGTGCCGGCCCCCGCGCCGGCGGCGGTGGAGGTGGACGGCAAGGCGGACGACGTGGCGGCGGTGTTGGTTTTCCGGGTGGCGGCAGCCGTTATCCGAGTGGTGGCCGCGGGAACACAACCCAACAAGCAAAGGAATACAAAGTTTTCGTCATGAAAGACACCGCCTTGAAGTTTGCAGGAGCCAATATCGACTTTACCGATCTTCACGTCGGCGACCGCATCACCATTTCAGGAACTCCCAAAGGCAGCAAGGGCGACCTTGATGCAACATCGATCACTCGAGACTACTAGGAATCCGGTCAAGCATGTAGTCGGCGGCCGCGCTAAA
>QHXA01000576.1:0-6247 GCA_003222755.1 Acidobacteriota bacterium | reverse complement strand
CGGACTCCTCGCACCCCTGGCCGGGGTGCAATTCCTGGTGCGTCTCAATACCAGGGGTACGCAAAAAACGCGTACCCCTGGCTAATTTCCCAGCACCGCTCCGCGGTGCGGAATGTCCCAAACTCCAGAACCCGGGCTTTAGCCGCGCTAAAGCCGGGCGAACCGTTAAGACTGCCTGTTGCCACGATCTGCACTTTAACGGTCAGCGTTTTGAGGTAAAATCCCGACGCTTTCTGAATTCGCGACGGGGTGGCAGCCAATGTCGGAGTGGACTTTCGCACAGTCAGACAGTGCTGATGAATTAGCTCATCTTCATTTCTTCTCGATCAACAAACGGCAAGGCGATGAAATTATCGAGTTCCGGATCACCGTGAAGGAGTACGCTACGCCCAATCATTTGTCCATGCGTTTCTATGCAGAGGCGGACAAGCAAACCAATCAGAAAACGGCGCCGTATACACCGACGGGTTGGGGCTCGACACTTCTGCAGGCGCTGAGCGACTGCGTGAAAGCGATTCAGCGTTTTCCCTACGAAGCAGAATGACATGAAGAGCAAAGACAAGACGCGCTTCTCTCGCCGCAAGTTCTTGGGGGCAACGGCAGGAGCCGCCGCCGCGATGGGCGCCTGGCCGGCGACTGGCCACTCGGTTCAGGTTTCCGCCGGGGCGCCGGCTTCTGAACAGGCCTTGATGCTTATCAACGGCCGGATCCACACCATGGACGCGGGAAACACTATCGCCACTAGCGTGACGATTCGAAACGGCCGCTTCGTGACAGTCGGCGATGCGGCTCCATCTCCCTCGCCTGGTGACCGCGTCATTGATTTGAAAGGCCGCACGGTCGTGCCGGGCCTCATCGAGGGCCACATTCACAGCGTGAGCCTCGCCAATCGTCCCGGCTACCACACCATTCTGGAGAATACGACCTCCATTCGAGAAATCCAGGAGGCCCTGGCGGTGCGACGACGTGAAGTGCCGGAAGGGCAGTGGATCACGTCCATGGGCGGCTGGCATCCGAATCAATGGGCCGAGCACCGCCATCCGACGAGGAGAGAACTCGACGAGGCCGTGCCGGACCGGCCGGTACTGCTCTACGAGCGATTTACAGGTCCAGCCGCGACCAACACACTGGGCAAGCAGTTCTTCGATGCGGCGGACGCCAGTCCGAAGCTGCATCCGAATGTTGTTCCTATACGCGTCGCCGAGAACGGCGCCATCGCACCCGCCAGTTTCGCAGGCGGCGGCCCATCCGCATCTGCTCTGTACTATCTGCGCCGGCTGCAGACATTTGAAGATAAGAAGCGAAGCACGATGGACGCGATGAAGTATTCGGCCAGCGTCGGATTGACTGCGCATCTGGACCAGGTATTGTTCCCGACGCCCGGGCCTTTGCACCCGAACCAGATTCTGTCAAACCTCGATCAATATCGAATGTATGATCCCTGGCTTGCGCTCCATCGCGAAGGCCGCACCATCATTCGTTTGCAAATGAACTTCCTGCAGAACCAGAGCGATCCCGAATTGCCGGAACTCAAGGAGCGGCTCCGAAACCAATTCCAGTTCTTCGGCGATGACATGATGATGACCGGCGGTATCGGCGAGTGGGCAGCGCCTCTTTCCAGCGGCGCCGTTTGGCGCGAGGCGCAGCGGCTTGTCGGGCAAGCCGGTTGGCGCAACGAGAATAGCGTCGGTAGCCTGGCTGACCTGACTCAAGTGGTCGAAGCCTACGAGGCGGTGAACAAGGAATTCGACATTACGAACCTGAGATGGATGGTCCATCATGTTCCGGTCGTCAATAATGATCTCCTCACCAGGCTCAAACGGCTCGGCTGCGGTGTGCAGATGGCCGCATTTCGCTGGGTTACGTCGAGCGATCCGAAAGTCGTGGTTGGCGCCCCGTTCCGAACGATCGTCGATCACGGTATCCAAGCGGGTATCCACGGCGATGGCGTCCATATCGCACCTCTGAATCCGTGGCTCCAAATCTACTTCGCGACAACAGGTCTGAATTCTTTTGGCGCTCCAGTGAACGGTGACCAGCAGATCACGCGGCAGGAGGCACTCCGTCTGTTCACGCGCGGAAACAGTTGGTTTCTACGAATGGAAAATAAGATCGGCTCCATCGAACCCGGCAAACTAGCCGATCTCGCGGTTCTCAACAAAGACTACTTTGCTGCGTCCGACGGGGAGATCAAGCAGATACGCTCGGTGCTGACGATCGTCGACGGCAACATCGTCCATGACGCGTTGTAGAATGCATTGAAACCCTTTGCGCCACGCCGAAGGCGTGTAACTAAATTAGCCGGGAGTACGCGCATGTTTTTTATGCGCGTACTCCCGGAATAAGCACGCCGGTGAAATGCGCACCCTGGAAAGGGTGCGCCGGGGGTTGCGCTCGCTCGCGCTCGCTTAACCCCCCGACTAATTTCCTGACACGCCTCCGGCGTGCGCGAAACGAAGGAGCGGATATGAAAAATTTCGTGCTGTTTGTGATCTTCGGGCTGATACCTGCAGTAGCGCAGGGTCAGACGATTCCTCGGACAACCGATGGAAAGCCTGATTACACAGGAGTGTGGGCGGGGCCGGGGTTTACGCATCGCGTCGGGCCGGGCGATACCGATACTCCACGCGTCACCACATACGACCCAGCGAAAATGAGTCCCTTCAAGCCCGGCGGGGAAGCATTCATGAACCGGCCGGCGACGCGCGACCCGATCAAAGATGACCCCACGGCTGCTTGTTTGCCAAATGGACTGACGCGGCAAATCCTATCGCCGTACGCTCAGCAGTGGATTCAGACGCCCAATCAAATCATCATCCTGTATGAGTACATGCATTTCTTCCGCGTGATTCCCACCGATGGCCGTCCTCACTCGAAAGACGTGGAACTAAGCTGGATGGGCGACTCCGTCGGAAAGTGGGAAGGCGACACTCTGGTTATCGACACGATTGGTCTCAAAGAATGGATGATGGACGCGACGCATGACTCCAAGCCGGACCAGTTGCGAATCCACAGCGACCAACTGCACGCGATCGAACGCTTAAGGTACATCGATCCAACAACGGTTTCCTACCAGGTCACGATCGACGATCCCAAGATTTTTACCGCTCCCTGGTCCCAAGATTTCCAAATGAAGCTTCATCCAACGTGGAAAATCATTGAATTTGTCTGCGAAGAAAACAACCGGTGCATGTTTGGCAAGTGCACCGAATCGGACGCGCAGAAGACGTCGCGAGAGTAGNNGTATCACAGGTGCGACGGGTACGGTTTTCGGCGTTCGTACCCTTCAGGTCTTGAGTGATGCGGGCATCGAGACTCACCTGGTTCTAAGCAAATGGGGCGCGCGAACGCTTCTTCATGAAACGCCGCACACGGTGGAGTACGTGAAATCACTTGCGACGCATGCGCACTCCGATTCCGATCAAGGCGCGCCGATCTCCAGCGGTTCATTTGTTACTGATGGCATGATCATTGCGCCGTGCAGTGTCCGCACGCTTGCGGCGATTGCGCACGGCCATGGTGACAATCTGGTTCACCGCGCAGCCGACGTCATTCTCAAGGAACGGCGGAAGCTTGTGCTCATGGTGCGTGAGGCTCCGCTTAGCGATATCCATCTTGAAAACATGTTGAAGCTATCTCGGATGGGAGTAGTGATCACGCCCCCCGTTCTCGCCTTCTATAACAATCCTCACACTCTGGACGACGCCATCAATCACATCGTGATGCGTGCCCTGGATGCGCTTGGTATTCATGTTGATGTGGCGAACCGCTGGGAAGGCATCAATTCCCGACGATCATAGACGGCCTTAACGGTTAACATACCTTTGTGACAAACGTGCTTGCTGTGGAGTCGCTTTCGAAGCAGTACGGCCCGACGACTGCGGTTGATGGTATTTCATTTCAAGTCGCGCGGAACGAGATCGTGGGCCTGGTTGGGCCGAACGGGGCCGGAAAGACGACAACCATCAACATCATTCTCGGTGTCCTGGAGCCGACCGGCGGTTCTATTCGCATCGAGGGTATTGATGTGGCTACCGAGCGTTCGAGGGCGCTGGAGTGCACGAATTTCGCGGCAGTATATGCGCCGCTTCCCGGTAATCTCACGGTGTATCAGAATCTCCGCATCTTCGGAATGATTTATGCGGTGAAACGTTTGAGCGACCGCATTGAGCGCTTGCTAAGGGATTTTGACCTGGAGCGGTTTCGAGACGTGAAGGCCGGAGTTCTTTCTTCCGGCGAGCAGACACGGTTGTGTTTGGCGAAGGCGATGCTGAATGAGCCGCATTTGTTGCTTCTGGACGAACCGACGGCTTCGCTCGATCCCGCGACGGCGCAGGACATGCGGGCGAAGATTCGCGCCTTGGCCGATGAGCGGCGGTGCGGTGTTCTCTGGACTTCGCACAATATGTACGAGGTCGAGGATGTGTGCGACCGGGTGCTTCTTCTCTCGCGAGGAAAAATCCTGCTGGAGGGCGATCCGAAGACGCTGCCACGCGCACACGGCAAGGACACGCTGGAAGAACTCTTCATTGCGGTGGCTCGCGAATGACGACGGTGCGCACCGCCGCGATCGTCTTGCGGCATCTCTACCTTGTGAGCGGGAGTCCTGCGCGAATGCTGCCGTTGTTCGCGTGGGTCGCCATCGACATGGTGCTCTGGGGATTCATCACGAAGTATCTCAATGCCGTGAGCGCTGCGGGTTTCGATTTCGTGCCCGTCTTTCTTGGAGCCGTCCTTCTTTGGGATTTTTTCACTCGCGTCATGCACGGTGTGACGATGGCGTTCATGGAAGACGTATGGTCGCGCAATTTTTTGAACATCTTCGCGACGCCGCTTTCGATTTCCGAATACGTCGGAGGCCTGGTTCTATCCAGCATTGCAACCAGTTCGGTCGGACTTGTCGTGATGTTGTTTCTGGCCAGCAGCATTTTCGGTTTATCGTTCTTCGCCTACGGGATTGCCCTCATTCCATTTCTCCTGGTGCTTTTTCTTTTTGGCATCGCACTGGGAATTCTTGGCGCCGCTATCGTGCTTCGCTTCGGCCCCGCGTCGGAATGGTTTATTTGGCCGGTGCCGGCCTTGGTTTCGCCATTCGCAGGAGTGTTCTATCCGATCTCGACGCTTCCGCGGTGGATGCAACATATCTGTTGGGCGCTGCCGCCCTCGTACATTTTTGAAAACGTGCGTGCGATAGTGGCCGGAGGGACGGCATCAGTCTCGGAACTTATGGTCGGCGCCGGTCTGGCGGTGATCGACGTCATTCTGGTGTGTTGGGTTTTCGTGCGGGTATACCGGCATAGCGTGCGAACGGGACTGATCGCACGGTATAGCGCGGAAAGTGTGAGTTGATCGATAGCCGCGTAGAGTCGTGAAGGGGATCGAGGGAAGAAATTTTGAAATTGGCGAATCCTGCATCTCAAAATCGAAATCCGAAATCTCAAATTCAGACATCCTGAGCTCCAGGAATTCAGACTGAACCGGTGGCGAGCGAAGTCCCCTCCTTGGAAAAGGAGGGGACTTCGCTGGCTCATTCTGATTTCCTCGTTTGCTACAAATAGTCTGACCAGGTCAGGATGTCTGAAATTGGACTGGCGCGCGCTCAGGCAGTCCAATTTGAGATTTCGGATTTCGATTTTGAGATGCAGGATTCGTCCAATTTCAAAATTTCCTCTTATCTCACGGTATACACCATCCATTGGGGCTTGGTGGGTGGCGTGGTGGGAGCCGCCTCCGCGCCTCGGCCGGGGCCGCCGGCAAGACCGGTTCCGCCCATCAGCGCGATGTATTGCTTACCATCGAGCATGTAAGTGATCGGCGGGCCCATGCTGCCGGGCAGGCCGGTTGGCAATTCCAGCAACTTCTCGCCTTTGTCAGCGCTGTAAGCCATGAGCCGTCCGTCATTCCGAACTTGAAATACGAGATTCCCTCCGGGGCCTTGGCCCTCGAAAGTGGCACAATAAACAATATGGGCTTTCTCGATCGCCGGACTGTTTCAATCTTGTTGACCATTCTGACGTTTGCCGGTGTGCTCGCCCTGTTGTGGTTGGCGCGCCTGCCAGTGATCGCTTTCATCTTCGCCGTCTTCTTTGCTCAACTCCTCGAGCCGGTCGTCGCGAGGTTTCAAGCCTGGCTGCGAGTCTCGCGCGGCAAAGCGGTTGCGGTGACATACGTTTCAATTTTCGGCGGGCTGCTGATTTTTGGTTTCAGCGTCGGTCCGGCCGTTCTGCATCAAGGGCAGCGCCTTTCC
>QHXA01000575.1:2626-5565 GCA_003222755.1 Acidobacteriota bacterium | reverse complement strand
CCTGGTGACAAAAGCGTCTTATGCGGACTTTCAATTGAGAGTTGAGTTCTGGGTCGATGATGATGCCAACAGCGGCGTCTTCCTTCGCTGCGAGAACCCGCAGCAAATCACAGCCATGAATGCGTACGAGGTGAACATCTACGACAAGCGTCCCGATCCGACCTACGGAACGGGCGCCATTGTTGATGTCGCGAAGCCCTCGACTACGATGAAGGCAGGCGGCAAGTGGAATACATATGAGATCACCGCGCAAGGTTCACATCTGGTCGTGACGCTGAACGGAACAAAAACGGTTGACGTCCAGCACACGGGTCACGCTCGAGGGCCAATCGGGCTGCAGTACGGCGCCGGCACAGTGAAGTTCCGCAGCGTGCAAATCAAGCCGCTATAGCAACGGACACGCCGCGAATCTCGTTCTTCTCTATTAATTTCGCCACCAGCCCCGAGGACTTGATGTCTTCGACGAACACGGCGAGATACGCGGCGGCTGCATGACGGGCCCTGGGTACGCCGACGGCTTGTTGCACGACCGTAAAGCGGCCGTCGAGCACGCGCGTCCCGGAGTGTTTGTCTGCAACTTCCGTCAGTAGAGGCGTCAGGCCGGCAAGCGCGTCCAGGTTGTCGGAGAAAAACAGATCGACGGACTCGTTGGGCCCCGGCGCCCGCACGAGTTGGGCGTGTTTCAAATCGCGCGTCAGGAATAAGTCGTAAGCGCTCCTTTCCGAGATCGCGATGCGAACGCCCTGTCGATCGATGTCGGCCAACGCCCGGAGCGGGGAGCCGGCGGGAACCAGATAGGTTGTATCCACTTCCAGGTAAGGCGCGGTAAAAACAATGTCTGCGGCTCGGTCGGGATCCGTCGCGAGGAAGGCAACATCCCATGCGGCCGTTCTTGCATCATCAGCCAATCGCGCGGCAGCAGCATAGCTCACGACCTCGAGTGGAAGCCCGACACGGCGTGCGAGTTCTTGAGCCAGATCGACAGCAATGCCATGCGGAACTCCATTAGCATCTCTCTTTGCCAAAAGCGCATTCCCAAAATTGATACCCACTCGGAGTCTGCCTGTGGACGCCAGGTCAGTCGAATCAAATTGGATCAAAGAACTCCGCCCGGCGCTCTTCAACGAAGCGATAAAAGCCGTTCGTTGCGTACTGCTTGAAATGCGGCGAGTTGCGGTGAGCTTCAAGAGCGGCCTGATCTTTATATTGTTCGTAAATCATATAAACCCGAGGATTCTCGCGGGACCGTTGTACGACATAAGCGATGCATCCCGGCTCACGCCGAGTCTCTTCCTGGAGCTGGCGAAACGATTCGGCCACCTCTTGTTCGTGTCCGGCTGTTATCGTCACCCGCACAACCAAAATGAGCATCGCACCTCCCGATTATTGCTACTGTAGGGGCGGTCATAGACCGCCCCTACAGTAGCTTGCGCGCACCTGTTTCGAGATCGAGCAGATACTGCTTCCGCCAGAGCCCGCCTCCGTATCCTCCCAGCTTCCCATCCTTATTAACCACTCGATGGCAGGGAATCAGGATGGCGATTCGGTTCGTTCCGTTCGCATGCCCAACAGCACGCTGCCCGGAGGCGGAACCGATGCGCCGCGCGAGTTGTTCGTAAGAACACGTCTCTCCGTAGGGTATCCGGAGCAGTTCATTCCAGACACTCACCTGAAACGGCGAGCCCGGGTAAACCAGAGGAACCGAAAACTGCCGCAGTTCACCGGCGAAATACGCGTTGAGCTCTTGCCGTAACTGGATCAAATACTCATTTTCTCCAGGCACGATTGCACATGAAAAGAGCTTCTTCAAAGTGTTGAATTGCGTTTCCAACATTCGGCGGTCGGTAAATTCGAGAAGGCATATTCCGCGCGGGTTCGCGGCAGTGACGATGGGTCCCAGAGGACTCTCCAGCCACGAGACAACGATGCGGTCCAGATCGCGGCTCGTTCCGGGAGAACGCCCGAACGTGCGCGTGAATGCGTCGCGGAATCCGCTGTGCGATTCGTAGCCGTTGCCAAGCGCAATGTCATCCAGACTCGCGCCGTGCCGAAGCTGATTCAAAGCTTCGCCCATCCGTCGCGCTCTGCAGTAGGCCTGAAAGGTCATGCCATAGTGTTTTTGAAAGTATCGGCGAACGCGAGAGGGGTCGACACCGGACCGCCGCAGCTCGGAATCTTTGATCTTGTCCTCGGAATCCTTCAGTAGAGCCAGCGCACGTCCGACCCACTCGGGTGGCCGGCCATCGGTATCCAGCGGGCGACATCGTTTACAAGGCCGATAGCCGGCGAAGAGAGCCTCGCGGGCACTCGAGAAATAATGAACATTTACGGGCAGCGGCGTCCGCGCGGGACATGATGGGCGGCAGAAAATTCCGGTGGTCCGCACGCCCAAAAAGAAAATCCCGTCGTAGGAAGCGTCCTTACCTAGGTATGCGCGCTGCATCTCTTGAAGCGAAGGCATCGTGTTCATGCTCGCCATTGTTTCTCTACCGATGCACAGGATTCCACCGATTTTTTGACATCAAATTTTTTCAGGCTGCCTACGAGCCGTCATCGAGACGGTGAAACCCGAGCGACCATGCGATGCGCTTGGCTTCGAGGAATTCGGAAGAGAGCGTGCGCCGATTGATCTCGACATACTGTGCGGGGCCGACCTTACCCGCAGGCCGATACTGATCCATCAGATTGATGTACGTGTTGGTGCCGAGCTCGGCGGCGATCCATTGCAAAATGGCGCTCGTTTCATCGAGCATCCCGGGCATGACCAGGTGACGGATCAACACACCCCGCCGGGCGAGTCCGTCATCGCCGATGACCAAGTCCCCAACCTGACGGTGCATTGCCACTATCGCTTCTTGCGCGGCATCGGGGTAGTTCTCGGCTTTCATGTAAAGTTTGCTTCGTTCGGCCGACCAGAATTTGAAATCCGGCATGTAAAT
>QHXA01000575.1:0-2582 GCA_003222755.1 Acidobacteriota bacterium | reverse complement strand
CATCGTAGGCGCTGGTGTTGTACACGATCGGAACGCATAGACCGCGCTCCACGGCGATCACCACAGCTTCGATGATCTGAGGCACGACGTGTTCTGGGGTTACGAAATTGATGTTGTGGCAGCCCTTCGTCTGCAGTTCGAGCATCATGCCGGCAATCGCTTCCGGCGAAGAACCTGGAACCGCCCGCCCCGGCGCCACAGCCTGACTGATATCGTAGTTCTGACAAAACACACACCTCAGATTGCAGTGTGAAAAGAAAATCGTGCCGGACCCTCTGCAGCCTCGAAGACACTGCTCTTCTCCGAAATGAGCGAAATAACAATCTACGACCGCATAGCGGCCCGTCTTGCAAGCCGCCCATCGATTCTCGAGTCGATTCACGCCGCAATCGCGCGGACACATCCGGCAATCCTCGAGCGACTTCAGGGCTCGCTGTCGCTTCTGCGAAAACGAGCCCGATAAACTTTGATATGCAGGAACGAACACCATGTCCTCGATACTACCCGAAAGCACAGTCCTCATGGCGAGATGTCAAACCGGCATGGTCCTGCTTCCGAAATTCCAGATCCTCACCTTACCTTCGGAAAAACGCGGATCGCAGTGAAAAAGACGATCAGAAACGATCATCAAAAAACTGACGAACCGTTTGGATGCAGATCCCGGCTGTGTGAGCTGGTCGATCGAAATACCGGCCGAAATGTTTTCTATCGCCAGTAATGAAATGCGTCGCACCAGCCGCGAGCGCTGCGCCGAAGATCGACAGATCGTCTTCGGGAAGGCTCAACGCAATCGGACTTTTTGCTGGGGTGTGCACAACTTCCAACAGCTTGAGCAGCCGCTCGAGCCTGCCCAGAGCATCGGGTTGCTTCAACTGCAGGTTCACACGCGCCTCTTCAGCCGCATGTTCGGAGGTTAGAAGCCGGAGAATGCCTCGACGGCGTAGCTTAAACAGCAAGGCGGATAAACCTTCAGGACTGTATGCAGCCGTGAAGAGGATGTTGGCGTCGAGGAATAATCGAAGATTCAACGCCGCGTGGCTTTCTTCAAAATCCGTTTTCGTTCGTTAGGAGTGATGCGGTCTTCTTGTAACCAACTCTGAATCTCCTCGTCGCCATAGATTCGAACGGCAGTTACCATTGCCGGACGCAATACGAGTTGGCCATCTTTTTCTTCAGCGATCAGGGCAGTTCCGGGCTTGATGGCGAGGCGGTCCCGCAACTTTTTAGGCAGAGTGATTTGACCTCGGTCGGATACGATCAATGTTTGCTTCGGCATGAATTCAGATTATCAGAAAATCAGTAAATCAGCAGACATTATGAGATTTTGGATTGGATCGTCGACAACGGGCAATCGGCAGTTTACATTTCACCACGCGCTTCGAATTCTAGTAAGGGGTTGCGCTCGCTCCCGCTCGCTAACCCCCGGCTAATTTCCTGACACGCCTCCGGGTGTGCACAATGGACAACCTTTTTTATATCTGGTGTGTCTTTTCCAAAAATTTATCGTCGACCTATTTAGGGGGTTGGACATATGAACAGCAACGAAATCAGGGGCAAATTCAACGAAATCAAAGGAGATTTCAAAAAGAAATGGGGCGAACTGACGGACGACGACTGGAAACAAATCGGCGGCAGTAAAGACAAGCTCGTCGGCGTCCTTCAGCAAAAATATGGCCGCACGAAAGACCAGGCACAGCATGAAGTGGATGACTTCTGGAAGGAGAATCAGGAACGCAAGGTTTCATAACATGAAGCTCGGCGGCACGACAAACCTGTTGAAACAAACGTACGCTGAATGGAGTGAGGACAAAGGGCCGCGCTTGGGTGCGGCCCTTGCCTACTATGCGATCTTTTCGATACCGCCGCTCATGATGATTGCGATCGCAGCCATCGGTTTCTTGTATTCCGGAAATGTGATCGAACGGTTGCAAGCTCAGCTTGCAACGCTTGTGGGCGCTGAGACGGCAAAGACGCTGATGACCGGTGTTCAAATGTCGAGCTACAAAGGTGGTTGGATAGCTGGCTTGATCGGCCTTGCCGTGTTGCTATTCGGCGCATCGGGCGTTTTCGCCGAACTGCAGGATGCTCTCAACGTCATTTGGGGAGTAAAGCCGAAAGATGAGGGTCTCAAGGGTCTCGTCAAAGGCCGCTTCACATCGTTCACGATGGTGCTAGGAACATGCTTTTTGCTCTTGGTCTCATTAGTGATCGGGGCCGTGGTCGCCGCGATGACCGAGCGATTCAGTTCTTGGTTTCCAGGTGGTCCGGTCATCGGCCATCTGCTCGAACTGATGACGTCGTTCCTGGTCATCACGTTGTTATTCGCGATGATTTTCAAAATCCTACCCGACGTGAAGATCGGCTGGAACGATGTTTGGGTTGGAGCGGTCGTGACGGCCCTGTTATTCACGATGGGCAAATTTGCTATCGGCATGTACATCGGCAAGGCAGGAATCGGCTCAGCATATGGCGCAGCCGGTTCCATCGTCATCCTGATCACCTGGGTCTATTACTCGGCACAAATTCTTTTCTTCGGGGCGGAGTTCACGCAGGTCTTCGCGAAGACGCACGGGTCGCGTGTG
>QHXA01000587.1:3677-4223 GCA_003222755.1 Acidobacteriota bacterium | reverse complement strand
GCGGCTGCCGCCGAGCCGCATTACCTGCCGGTCTTCGAGGACGCGGAGCAATTTGGCCTGGGCTGAAAGCGGCAGCTCTCCGACTTCGTCGAGCAACAGCGTGCCGCCGGCCGCCGTCTCGAACGCGCCTTTGCGCAGCCGATCGGCGCCGGTGAACGCGCCCCGCTCATGGCCGAACAGTTCACTCTCGACGAGTTGCTCAGGCAACGCGGCACTGTTCACTGCTACCAATGGGGCGTTCGAGCCCGGTGAAAGCCGGTGCAGTCCGCGCGCCACCACTTCCTTACCGGAACCGCTTTCCCCAACGATGAGCACGTTACTCGGGATCGGCGCGACACGCGCGATGGCCGCACGGAGCGTTCGCATAGGCACGCTGTCGCCGATAAGCGCTGTCTCATTATCGAATCGCGACCGCAACGACCGGAGCTCGTTGGCCATACGCCCGCGCGAGATCGCGTTTTCGATCTCATGAACGACGCGCTCGATCGGTTCCGATTTGTCGATAAATCCGTAAGCGCCAAGCCGGACGGCTTGAATGCAGCGGTC
>QHXA01000587.1:0-3602 GCA_003222755.1 Acidobacteriota bacterium | reverse complement strand
GTTCGTGCCCGGCATTTCGAGATCGAGGACAACGCAGTCGATCGACTCCCGACCCAGGATGTCGAGAGCCTCCGTTCCACTGCCCGCGATAATCGTTTCGTATTTCCCCACGCGCTTTAGATCGTAGGCGTATTGTTCGGCCATCGCGCGAACGTCATCGACGACCAAAACGTGCATCGTCATCTGCGCTCCTGACTAACGGTCGGAATATCGACTATCATCCGCGTCCCCTTGCCGGGTTGGCTCTCGACGGCGATCGCGCCGTGGAGATCCATCACCAGCCGGCGCACGATGGAAAGACCCAGACCGGTACCGCCTTCCTTCGTCGTATAAAAATCGTTGAAGATCCGGTCAGTCTCCTCTTTCGGCATTCCGCGTCCCGTGTCCGCAACAGTGATCCGAATTGCAGGCGGCTCGTCGTTTCGATCGACGACCTCCGTCGAAACACTGACGCGCCCCGGTTTCGACTGGAGACTCTCCACTGCATTGGTTATGAGATTTTCCAAGATGCGCCGGAAGGCGATGGGATCCCCGAGCACGGGCGGCAGATTCGCGTTCAGATTCATCGAGAACTCAACCTGATCGTGGCCTTGCGCGCGAATCACGTCTTGGATCAGAGCCTTCAGATTGAACTCGCGCCGGTCCGTACTGACCGACAGTCGTTGGTAGCTGGTGACGAGAGTCTCTAGGTACGCAATGCTGGAATCGACCGTTTGCCGCCGCTCAGCGAACACCGGAGGGAGGGCAGTGGGTTGATCCCGTTCGACCTGCTCCAGGTGCCGCATCACGTTGCGAAGCGGGATGAGCCCGTTTTTGATGTCGTGGTTGATCTGGCGCGCCAGGTCGCCGACGGTCGCACGCCTTTCAGCTTCGCGGACTCGAGCTGTGCTTGTCCGCAGCCGCGATACAAGATCATTGAGTAGCCGGGACAAAGAACCGACTTCGTCAGTGCCGCCATCGAAGCGCACGTCGAGGCGATCGAGATCGAGCACTGCCGTCTTCGCGGCAAGGGCGGCCAGCGGTCCGCTGATTCGGGACGAGAGCCACAGCGCCAGCAGCAGGGCAGCGGCAGCCGTGCCGAGCGCCGTCATGAGAAACCAGGAATCCACACCGCGCTGCAGGACGCGAAGCGGGGTCAGCGGCTGAGTCACCTCGAGCCGCGCGTCCACAACTTCAAGCGATGATTCTGTTCCAGTTCGGATCAGGGGAACCTGGAGAGCGCCGACTACCGCATCGGCGTTACCAGTCTCATGGGTCGTGGACAATCCGCCGCCAGGATAGCGCAGCGATACGACGATCGCTCGATCACGAGACAAGCGCGCGAGAAAGGTTTCGTCCACCCGAATACCGCCGACGAGTGTAAACGTCCGATCCCCGATGCGGAAGGACTCGCCGCGCACCAGCGAGAGGAACTCGCGCTCCGGCGTAACCGTCGTGAGGAGCGCCACACCGCCGTGGACGTCGGCCAGCACCTTTCTCATCGCGGGCTCCAGGCGTCCGTGCTCGTTCCTGAAATGGCCGGAGCTGATGATCCGTCCCTCATCATCCTGAATCTGCAGCATCGACAGACCGGTGAGACGCATCGCCGAACCCGCGTAGTCGAGGAGGTAGAGCCGTTCCGACTCCACGCCGGCAACCGCCGCTAGACGGAACCGGTTGTCGTTCACGAGCGCGGTCTTTAGAGAAGCAAGTCGGTCGCTGATCCCGACGCTCTCGCGTTGGAGATTTTCCCGAATGACCTCGACTACCGTATCCACCCGAATCTGGTATTCCTCCGAGATCCGTTTGATCATCTCCTGCCGGAGTCCGAATGCCAGTACGGCGAGCGGAATCATTACTGCGACGCCAAAGGCCAGGAGCATACGAGTGCGTAGGCTCATTGCTTATCTCTCCCGTCCACGAAAAGCAATCCACCGTCCCAATCCACGATTACACCGGAACGGCCACGCCGCACAATCGCCTGCAGCCTTGTGTCGGCGAGTGGAACGATGGTCTCCGGATCGATCCATCCAACGTCATCAACAAGTGCCTGCATATCCCGGCACGGGTCAAGAGGACGACTGTCGAGAGACAGGATGTAACCGGCGTCGTTTCCGCCCCGCCTTGCCGAAGCGAGAGCCTCGCCCGTCAATCCAGTCGCGCTTTGGTAGGTCCGGAGACCCACAAGGCGTGCGGCGAGATCGCGCGCTGCGCTGTCGGCTGCATCGTATACGATGCGTCCGGTGGCAGGCGATTGGTCACGCTTTGGAGAATAAGCGACCTCGCAGTTCGATAACGATTGCCACCAAAACGGCCCGAGGGCTCCGCGCGCCGCCCCTTGCACTGCGTCATGCGCAAGCGCCTCACGCTCTTCAGCCGAAAGCGATCGTGACGTGCGGGCACGGCCAGGCGTGAGCAGCACCTTCGTTTGCTGCCATGCCAGCGGTATCGACACAAACTGTGGCAGCGTCGCAGCGTACTCGACGGCCGTGGGATCCCGCGTAAGCAACAAACCCACACCCTCATCCAGCAGGTCGCGCAAGTCGCGGCCAGGCGCAACGAGGAACTGCACGGAGAAGGAATTCTCCGGTGTGGCCACAGATAGCGGGTTCTCGGCGGCGACTCTCGCGGGTCGAGTTCCAAGCGGCCAGCGTGAGCCGGATACGCGCTTGGCGATAGCCAGATCCGAATGGGCAAGCGCCAGTGGGACATCCACGCCTTGGCTTCGTAATGTGATCTCGAGCGTTCGGTCATCGACAGCATGGATCGATCGAATGAAGCGGCGGATTTCGGACCGCAACTCGTCTCCGATACCGCTGAGGGTCCAGGCCGACACCACATCAGCCGCCGTGACCGGCGTGCCGTCCGAGAACCGTGAATTGAGACGCATTGTCACGATCCACGTACGCCCGCTCGCGTCGAGCCTCCAGGAAGCGGCCAGTCCCGGCCTCACACGTCCCTTGCAGTCCACTCGGACCAGCGTCTCGTATAACTGCCGGAAGACCAAACGCTCGCTCTCATTCCATGCACGTGGTGCGTTGACTGGATCGACGCGCTCGCTAAGAGCTACCGTACCGACGGGTTCACCTGGCTCAGAAATCAACTCGCAGTCGGCAGAGCTATCCTCTGGGGAAGGAGCTGACGGCGCACTCGCAGGTCCAGATGCTCGGTGCAAACCGACTCGGGGACCGCACCCCCAGGTCGCTCCGAGGCAGACAAGGAACGCGAACCTGACGAAGCTGTGACTCATCACCGTGGAGGAGAGAAAGGGAAAGCCGCGCGGAGCTGAAGTACGGGACGTCCGCCCGCTATTTCTTGGACCGGAACGAACGCTCCACCGTATCGCGGGGGTCGAGCGAAACTGGCTGGTCGCGCCACAGCCACCGCATCATCTCCGGCAGCATCGCGCCGCCCATGTTGTGACTGTGGGCGCCCATCCCCCAGGAATAGTTGACGTCGTAGCCCTTCTTCGTGAGCGCCTCCATCAACCGGACATTCTGCAAGAACCAATCGCGATGGGGATCGTATTCGCCTTCGTCATTAGTTCCGCGATTGTTATTCCGCCCGTCCACCATGAAGATCCGAATCGGCTTCTTCTCGCTCGCCAAGACCTTCTCCGGATA
>QHXA01000586.1:5406-5865 GCA_003222755.1 Acidobacteriota bacterium | reverse complement strand
CTGAATTACTCTGGTCTGGCGGCAAACCAATCCTACGGCGATTACCCCGACGGCCAGCCCTTTGACCGGCAGGTCTTCTCCACCACGCCCACTCCTCGCACGAATAACTATTCTCCACCAGTGAGCGTTTTTATTAACGAGTGGGTCGCCAGCAACGTGGCCGGCCAGGGCGGCTACCCCGATCCCGCAGACGGCCATTATGACGACTGGTTTGAACTTTATAATGCCACCGCTCAACCGGCCAATATCAGCGGCCTGTACCTCACTGATGATCTGAATAATAAGCTTCAGTGGCGTATTCCTAACGGCACCATCATCCCGGCGCATGGTTACCAGTTAGTTTGGGCCGATAACGACCTCGCTGAAAATGGCACTGGCACGAACGGTGATCTTCATGCCGGCTTTAATCTCAGCAAGAGTGGCGAGTCGCTTGGGCTTTTTGCTCTCGTTGGCACGAAC
>QHXA01000586.1:4496-5289 GCA_003222755.1 Acidobacteriota bacterium | reverse complement strand
CCTTCACCAACCGCACGCTCATTCTTGGGCAGAGCTTAAGCTTCACAGCGACTGCGACCGACGCGGATGCCGGCCAAACCCTGACCTACAGCCTGGTGGCGCCCTTCCCGTCTGGAGCAAGCATGGGCGCCAGCAGCGGCCTGTTTCAGTGGACGCCTGGTCCGGCCCAGGCTCCCAGTACCGCACAGATCACCATAAAGGTGGCTGACAACGGCGTGCCGAGCCTAAGCGACAGCAAGGTCCTTACGGTTGTAGTGGCGCTGCCTCCGGTCACGATCATCACCCATGGCGCAGGCAACGTCTCGTTAAGTTTCCCCACCATTACCGGCAAGAGCTACCAGGTGCAGTACAAAGATAACTTAAACGCGCCAACCTGGACCAATCTGGGACCGAGCTTCACCGCCGGACCCGGCAACGCAACGACGATCAACGACAATATCGGCGCCAACCCCCATCGCTTCTATCGCATCCAGGTGATCAACTGATTCACGGGTCACTCCTCCTTGCCACAATTACAGTATATCGCGGCGCCAGACCGCGAATCGGGCGCACTTGGGCGCTCGCCCTCAAATCCGGCTTGAGCCACCGCCGCTGAAGCCATCTGAGCATTGGGTTCTTGAAGATTCGGCGCAGGCGCTGTCCGTGGATATCATCCTGTCGCACCTCAAAACCAGCCTCGCTCAATGCCGCCACTATTTCGTCCACGGTAAACTCGCGGACGTGATGCCGGTTCTTGGGTTTGTCTTCAATCCCCTTGGCTCGCGGCGAAGTAATGGGCCGGTTCGGCGTTGAT
>QHXA01000586.1:0-4373 GCA_003222755.1 Acidobacteriota bacterium | reverse complement strand
CTGGCAGCGGCACACATCACCGACCTCGAACATCAGGTCGTCCGCGCCGTACGTCTGCGTCGCGTACCGTATAAGCTCCGGATTGATATCAACGCCGGTCACACGCGCCCCCGCATCCCGCAGCACACGGGCGCCGTAACCGACTCCGCAGGCGATATCGAGGACGCGCTTTCCCGCGGCGAAGCTCGTTGCAAACTCATACCGGGCAAGGTGGTCCTGCTCAATGCGCTTTCCCGCCTTACCGGGGACGAAAAATTCGCCAGTGAATTCCATGTTCAGTATCGGCTGAGAGCGTTATACGGGCGTGGCAGATGTCAAGCCGGTGCTGGCAAGGCTGAAGGCTAAATGCTAAAGGCTAAAGTATGCGGAAATACGAAAGATGCTTCTGCCGATGTCGGATCAGTATCGGATCAGTATTCATCCGTTTCGCCTCTCGCTTGTGGTGGTATCAGCCGTTCTTTTGAGCTCGGAAGTTCTCTGGGGTGACGAGATTGCGGTGAGCTTACCCGGCGACGTGAAGGCGGTGTGGGACATCACAAAGGCGTATCGCGAGACCACGGCGACTCGGGAGCGGATTTGTCTCAACGGGCTGTGGCGCTGGCAGCCGGCAGAGGCCAGGTCCGAGGAGGTTCCCGCGGGAAGTTGGGGATTCTTCAAAGTGCCTGGTTGTTGGCCTGGAATCACCGACTACATGCAGAAGGATTCCCAAACACTTTATAGGCATCCGAATTGGAACGACGTGAAGTCTGCCGGGATCACCGCGGCATGGTACGACCGCGAAATGACCATTCCGAGCGATTGGTCCGGACGCCGCATTTCTCTTTCTCTCGAATACTTGAACTCTTACGCGGCGGTGTTCGTGGATGGCGCCAAGGCGGGCGAGATCCATTTTCCCGGCGGTGAAGTCGATCTCAGCGCGAGGTGCCGCCCGGGCGTTCATCACCGCCTGAGCCTGCTTGTGATCTCGCTGCCCTTGAATGGTGTCATGCTTTCCTACACCGACACCGCGTCGGCCCGCGAAGTGAAGGGAGTTGTCCAGCGCCGGGGATTGTGCGGTGACGTTTTTCTCGTCAGCGCACCGCGTGGGCCAAAGATCAGCGAGGTCAGCGTGGACACTTCGGTGCGCAAACGTGAACTAACGATTAGTGCTGCCATAGATGGTCTCGCGCCAAATGGCCGCTACAAGCTCCGGTCACGCATCACGAAAGGGGATGCCGCAGTGAGCGAATTTGCCAGCGCGCCGTTTCAGGGCAGCGATCTGAAGGACGGCCGGTTTATTTTTGCAGAAAAATGGATGCCCGACAAACTCTGGGACATCCACACGCCGCAAAACAGTTTCGATCTCCAGGTGTCGCTTGTCGATGCGACCGATCGGGTGCTGGACACCGATTGGGTGCAACGGTTCGGTTTCCGCGAATTCTGGATCGACGGCCGCGATTTCTACCTCAATGGCACGCGCATTTTTCTTTCGGCTGTCCCGCTTGATAACGCGCAGATCGGCGCTGCGCTGGCGACTTACGAAGCCACTCGCGAGAGCCTCGAACGGCTCAAAGATTTTGGGATCAACTACGTTTATACGCACAACTATGGTTGTGAGCCCGGCTCGCATCTGAGTTTCACCGAGATTCTCAGGGCCGCTGATGATGTGGGAATGCTCGTGGGTTTCACGCAACCGCACTTCAGCCACTATGATTGGAAAGCAGCCGACGCGGACCGGAACAACGGCTATGCCCGGCACGCGGCCTTCTACGCGCACGCAGCGGGGAATCATCCGTCCGTCGTGATGTACGTGATGAGCCACAACGCCACTGGTTACGAAGAGGATATGAACCCGGACATGATCGATGGGATCCACGATGGGCGCGACCAGTGGGGATTGAAGAACGCCAAGCTAGCGGTGCGCGCGGAAGCGATCGTGAAGCGCCTGGACCCTCGCCGGATCGTTTATCATCACGCCTCAGGCAATTTGGGTGTGATGCACGATAGCAATTTTTATCCGAACTTTGCGCCGAGCCAGGAGCTGGATGATTGGTTCGAACACTGGGCCACCGAAGGCGTCAAGCCGGCGTTTACGTGCGAATATGGCGCGCCCTTCACGTGGGACTGGACCATGTACCGCGGCTGGTACAAAGGGCAGCGTGAGTGGGGGAGCGCCAAGGTGCCGTGGGAATTCTGTCTCGCTGAATGGAACGCACAGTTCTTCGGCGACCGCGCCTATCAAATCAGCGAAGCGGAGAAGGCGAATCTGCGGTGGGAGGCCAGGCAGTTTCGCGCCGGCAACCTGTGGCATCGATGGGACTATCCGAATCCGGTCGGCTCGGATCGCTTCGACGAGTGCTATCCGGTCTTTGCGATGTATTTGAGCGACAACTGGCGAGCGTATCGCACCTGGGGCGTGTCCGGGATCTCACCCTGGGAGTACGGGCATTTCTGGAAACTGCGCGCCGGCGTGGACAGGAGCCGCAAAGAACTCAAGGTCGATTGGGACAACCTTCAGCGGCCCGGATTCAGCCCGGATTACATCGAGCAAAGATTGGAGCGCATGGATACGGCCTTCGAACGATCGGATTGGCTCGCGACACCGGCGGCCGAGGCGCTCATCCGCAATAACCGGCCGCTGCTGGCCTACATCGCCGGCAAGCCGGGCGCGTTCACGAGCAAGGATCACGATTTCCTGCCCGCCGACACGGTCGAGAAACAAATCATCGTGATCAATAACTCGCGCGAGAGCGTGACTTGCGAGGTCGCATGGTCGTTCAACCTGCCGCAAGCCGTTACGGGCAAACGCCAGGTGACGGTGGCCACCGGCGATCAGGCGCGAATCCCAATTCGGTTTGAATTGCCAAAGGCCCTGGCCGCAGGCAACTATGAAATTCGCTTGGTCGCGAGATTTGGCAGCGAGACACAGGAGGATCGTTTCGTGATCGACATCATGCCGGACCTCGCGCCAGCAGTCGATGTTGGTTCGAAGGTCGCTTTGTTCGATCCCAAGGGCGAGACGGCCAGGTTGCTGGACAGGATCGGTGTGCCCGCGCAGCAAATTCCGGCGAACGGCCGTCTTGTGCCATACGATGTTCTCATCGTGGGCAAGGCCGCGCTGACAGTTGACGGAGCGGCGCCGGACATCAGCCGGGTCCGCAATGGTCTCAAGGTGATCGTGTTCGAGCAAACATCCGACGTGCTGGAGAAGCGGTTCGGTTTCCGGGTTGAGGAATATGGGCTCAGGCAACTTTTTGCGCGCCTGCCGGATCATCCGATTCTGGCGGGCGTCAAGGGCACCAACCTGCGTGACTGGCGTGGCTCCGCCAGCATCCTTCCGCCGCGATTGAAGTATGAAATCCGACCACGCTACGGACCGACCGTCGAGTGGTGTGGCATTCCAGTAACGCGAGTATGGCGTTGCGGAAATCGCGGGAATGTGGCGTCCGTGCTGATCGAAAAGCCCGCGCGCGGCGATTTCCTGCCGATTGTCGATGGCGGTTTCAGTGTTCAATACAGCCCGTTGATGGAATACCACGAAGGGCAAGGCACGGTGCTGTTCTGCCAACTCGACAACGAGCCGGCTGCCGAGACCCTGGCGCGGAATATCATCCGATACTGCTTAAACTGGAAGCCGGTTGCCCGCCGGAAGCCGGTGTATGCGGGCGACTCTGCGGGCATAAGGTATCTCGAATCGATGGCCGTGCCTGTGCGTTCGTACGACGGAGACCACTTGTCAAATGGTGACGTTCTGGTCCTGGGTCCCGGCGGCGGGAAAGCGCTTGCGCAGGACGCTTCGGCCCTCGCCGACTTTCTGAAATCCGGCGGTCGGCTGTTGGCAATCGGCCTGGACCAGCAAGACGTCGCCGCTCTGCCTCTGTTAAAGGTGACCACGAGGAAAGCCGAACACATCTCGTCATTCTTTGAGCCGTTTAGCATGAGTTCACGATTTGCTGGGATTGGACCCGCCGACGTTCACAATCGCGACCCGCGCGAATTGCCCCTCGTGTCATCGGGAGCGCAAGTCATCGGCGACGGGGTGCTCGCGACAGCGGCAAATGCGAATGTTGTTTTTCTCCAGATGGCGCCGTGGCAGTCCGCGAGCGGCGAGCAGCCCAATGTCAAACGGACTTTTCGTCACTTGTCAGTTCTGCTCAATCGGTTGCTCGCCAACATGGGAGCAGCCGGCTCGACACCTTTGCTAGAGCGTTTCGGTCGGCCAGTCGGCGTGACAAAACCGGAGAAGCGCTGGCTGGACGGTCTCTACCTCGATCAACCTGAGGAATGGGACGATCCATACCGATTCTTCCGCTGGTGAAAGAAACGGTTTGTCAACCGGGGATCGGGGTGCCGGGTGCCGTCGATTCGGGGTTGACTGCATTCGTGGTTGGTTG
>QHXA01000585.1 GCA_003222755.1 Acidobacteriota bacterium | reverse complement strand
AGACGGTTTGCCCGGCCAAGTGCATTACGATCGTGCCCGGTGAACATCCGGATCCTAACGTCGAAAAGTATCCGGTCCGCTTCGATATTGATCTGGGAGTCTGCGTTTATTGCGGGTACTGTGTGGAGGTATGCCCGGAGGACGCGATCCGCATGGATACAGGAATCCTCGATGTCGCCGCTTACTCCAGGGAGGCCATGCGCCTGGATATCCATGAGCTCATGAATCCTGGTTTGCGTAAACCCATCCGCGAGTGCAATCTGAAGTTTCCTCACAAGTGTCAGCTAAACGGCGGCGAGATGACGGGCGGCTGGGAAGCGGTTGTCCGGTCATAGACTCAGATGGGCAATTGGGGCGACAACGAGACGCGCCTTAACGGGCCGAACACGCCTCCGGATTCCACCGCGAATCATCGGGAACTTTCTTGAAATGCTCGGTGACGACCCACGTCTCGCTGAGATACTGCGGATCCCTGAGCTCAGCGATTACCGTAAGCCACTTCTCACCATTCGGCGCTGTCATGACGTGATAGTACTCTGTTAAATTCGCATTTGCGCTGTACGGAATACCATTCTTGCGCGAGTATCCCGGCCGCATGCCCGTCGTGACAACCTTCAAATCACCTTTTCGCGGTTCTCCTCGTCCAGTGATGGCATATTCCCACTGAGCCGTGGAGTAGCCCTGCCAGGTCGGCTGTCCGCTTAGTGTCTCGGCCGAACCAAAATGGAAGAGGCGAGTCTGAGTGCCGGCGGTTAATTCCATCTTCAGAGTATTGTCGTCTTGCCAGGAAATGCGTATATACCCCGGCAGCCGCATCACCCCGACGGCGCCGTAGCCTTTGCATTGTTCACCGGCCGCCTCATCCTTTGCAGGATCCCAGGCATTCGCCAATCGGAAGGCTTCAACCGTGCCGGGCACACCATCGTAATCGCCTTTCCGCGGCGTGACCATGCGGAACTTCCAATCTTCTGTGATGACAGAAACCCAAGTTCCGGTGAGATCGGTCGCCGCGGTTGCTCTCGCTGTCTGAGGAGTCTGTGCACCGCGCTGCCCTCGTTGAGCGTGAGCGGCGGTTGTGAACGAGAGTACCGCCACGAGAGGCAGCACACAATACCTCTGCACGATTCCGTAATTCATCGCTGTACCAGAAAAACAGTTAATCGACCACTTCGCCTTGCCGGCCGCCCCAAGACAACCCATCCGACGTCCGCTTAAATGCCACCATTCGGAGGCGGTGTTCGCCCTCAGTCCGCGTAGGATTTCCGGTGATAATGACGGGATCTCCGACCTTGAGCGTGTTTCTGTCGATGCTGCTTCCGGACAGTTGGGCGCCACCGGCCCATTCGATTGCCCACCGCTGCCCATCGGCGGATTCGATGTGAACGAACGAATGTGGATTACGGAACAAAAACTGGACTAGCTTTCCTTCAACCTTCACTTGCTTACTTAAATCGTACGTGCTGGCGAAGGAGTGGTGGGCGTATGCGCTCATACCGAACAGGAATGTCCCGGCAAGAACCAGAACGACCAGTTTGCTTTTCACAATGCTTCCTCCTGACAACCTATGGTTTTTGACTGAGGTTCTTATATACCGCCTCGATAAACGCATCTGGTGAGCCGTACCGTCCATCATAGTCCATGGTCGGTTTGGCGGCCTTCACCTGTTGCAGAGTCATTCCACTCTTGATCATGTCTTCAATTCGATCACGGATCTTCACGACCATGTTCCGGTAATTGGCGACATCGCCCTCATCGCAAAGGCGCCCATGGCCGGGAATGATATAGGTGCCGCCCTGCGACCTGAATTGCGGAATCGCTATATCGAGAATCTTGTTCAGTCCATCGATCGTTCCCTGAATTGTGCCGCCTTTCGCGACATCGATTACTGGGTAGGATGCGATCGAAAAGACATCACCGGCGCTGATAACATCGGAATAGCGGAAATAAACGATCGTGTCGCCGTCGGTATGCGCCGCCGGCACGTGAAACAGTTGAATGCCCTCACCATTAAAGAACGCCGTGAATTTATACGAGTTCGTATAGTACGTATCCGTCGGCCATGCAGCTTCCGTCACCTTACCTTCGGTCATCCGATTGAGAACTGTTTCAAATGCCCATACCTCTGCCGACTCGCCTGAACCGCCGGGGCCTCGGGCTACATTACCGCCGGTGAATGTGACACCCGCTTTGGCAATTTTTGGATTGCCACCGCTGTGATCGGGATCGATGCCGGTATTAATAATGTAGCGAATGGGCTTGACCGGACGCGGTGAGCTGATGATCGTGTTGATTGCGGGACTCGTCCATCCCCATTGATTAAAGGCCCCGGAACCGAAACCTCCTGGACAACGGACGCCCACGCAAGGACTAGCCGGATAGGTCGAGGCGGTGAGCATCGTGGCGAGTTGCTTTACGGATGCAAGAACCTTATCGCTCATCTGAGCGGAACCTGTATCCACCAACAGTGTTCCATCGAACCCTGACGACACCGTAATATTGCCGCCCGCACCGAGGAGCATGTAGATGTTGCCTTGCACCGGCAGGATGTGCAGTTCGTTATCGGCGCGATTCTGATTCTGCTGACCCTGAGCGGCTGCCGCAGCGAACATCAAAACTATCGCAAGCGCGATCCAGAGCTTCAATGCTGTTGTTCGCATGATTTGCTCCAGCTAGAACGCTCTCGGAGTGGGCTTAAGGGGCGCCACTGTCATGTTCTTCATTTTCGATCGATATTCTGGATACATCGTTTCCGCGCCGCCTCTCGTCGCTTCATAGGGCACGCCTTCCTGTTCCGAGAATTCCTTGAGCCACGGGTTCTTTCCCGGCAAGAAGTGCGGCACCTTATCCGAGATGTTTTCATTAACGACAGTGCAGGGGAAAAACTCCAACTCCGTGTGTGGCTCCCACTGGTAAGTCACCGACTGGATGAAAGGCTCTTCAAGATAAATGGGATCGTCGATATACGTGGTGATCGTCAGATAATCGCCGTGCCGCGTGAGCCATTCCGTCACCTTGACTTGATCGCTCATCGTTGGTCCATTGCGGCGGATGTAGGATTCCTTCAGATGCGTGGTCGTGATGACCAAATCGTTTCCCACAAATTCGCCCGTGGAGAAGCCTTCCCAAGTATGCGGCGCATAATCCGGAGGATGCGGACGGCCATCCATGTAGATCGCGCGATCTAAAGACCGCACATACTGGGCGTGATAAGCGACGAATTCGC
>QHXA01000584.1:10964-13000 GCA_003222755.1 Acidobacteriota bacterium | reverse complement strand
GGAAACGGGCGCACGTACACTTCACGTTGTCCTGATTCGTCCGAGGTGTACGCCATCCATCGGCTGTCCGGCGAGAGCTGCCCCTGAGATTCATTGAACTCCGTCTGCAGGAAAGCGAACGGCTTCCGGTCTGTTGAGGCTTCTCCAATCGGAAGGACCCAAACATCCAGGTTGGTCTTTCGATCGGTGCGGGTATACACGATGAATCGTCCATCCCGCGACCATTGTTCGGAACGGTCGCTCCTGGTTGAATTGGCGAGGAGCAACTCAGCCGAACCGGATCCATTTGACGCCTTTTGATATAGAGCACCGAACGCTCCCCCCGAGCTGAACACAAGCCAGTCGCCTTTCGGTGACCAGGAGACGCCAAAGTTTAGGCCGCCGGCTGTAAACCGGGTATCTGTAGCGCGGGCCAGATCCCGCAGCCAGATGTCGAAGCCTCCGGCGCCAACACGCCCGCGCGTGAATGCAACGACCTTTTCGTCGGACGAAATTGCCGGACTAAAGATATTGCCAGGCCCGCCAACCGGGCCCAGGATCTTGCCTGTGCGATGGTACCAGACCAGCTGGTTACTTCCGCCGGCGGCGTTGCCGACCCAATACAGCAGTACAGCATTTTCAGAAACCGTGATCGGCGCATAACCGGCATTGGCGAGAGATACACCGACTCCTTCAATAAAAGGGAACACATCGCCAGAGGCCTGCGCCGTCGCTGCATCGAAGGGCAGGGCCATTAAATTGTTCTCGCGAACAAATAACAGATGCCCGGCGCGGCTTCCGGGAGATGATGGCGCAAATACAACAGCCGACCGATCGGCTAAGATGCGCCGATTGTCGGCGCCGTCGAGCGAACTGACATAAATGCCGCTGGTTTCGGATGATTGGATGTCGGTGTACAGGAACCGACGGCCATCAGGTAGGAACACCGGGTAGCGAAAAACGCCCTTCGTCTTGACAGCATCGGCAGGCACGCCGCCCGCAGCCGCGACTCGCTGGATACCCTGAGCCCCGTTACCCGACTGAGAGAAGACAATCACCTCCTCGCGATTCCACGATCCTCCACGTGCAGCGGCTGCATCGCAGAGCGACTGAGCCGGGCCACCGCTGGCGGCGATCTTCTTCAGCTTGCCCTGCGCGAAAAAGCCGATGTACCGGTTATCGGGTGACCAAAAGGGATAAGTGGCGTCTTCCGTGGTCGGCATCGGCTGCGCTTGCAGTGCATCGAGCGGTCGCAGCCAGAGTTGCTGCTTGCCATTGATTGCAGCTGCGATCACAACCAATCGTCCGTCGGGGGAAATGGCGAAGCTGTGCACGAAGCTGTTTTCCGGCGCGGCGATCGTGTAGCGGAGAGTGCGCTCAATCGGCGGCTGCTGTCTGAACTGGATAAACGCCACAGCGCCGAACGCGAGCGCGAACACCACAGCCGTTATCCATCCGAAGCGCGAACCTAAGCGAGCAGTGATTGGTGTGCTCGATACAGTCTCATCGCGGGGAGGATTCTCCAGCACAATACGAGCCTCGCCGATGGCTTGCAGCCGCTGCTTGCGATCTTTGGTGAGGCACCGGCGGACCAATGTCTGAATGGATGGTGGTATGTCCTGGGGCAGCGCGGTCCAATCCGGCTCGACCTTCATGACCGTAGCGAGCGTGTCCGCCACGGAATCTCCGCCGAAAGCGCGCTTGCCGCTCAGCATCTCGTACAGCACGGCGCCGAAGGACCAGATATCCGCTCTCCGATCCACGTTCGCTCCCGCCGCCTGTTCCGGAGCCATGTACGCAGCGGTTCCCATGACTACGCCTACCTGCGTGTGGCCGAGCGTGAGCGTCGGCGAAGCTGAGGGATCCCCGTCATTGAAACCGGGTTCCTCAACGGCCTTAGCGAGTCCGAAATCGAGGACCTTCACCACACCGTCCGAGGTCACCTTGATATTTGCGGGCTTCAAGTCGCGATGAATGACACCACGCTCGTGGGCGTACTCCAGCGCTTCCGCAATCTGTTTGGCGTAAGCGAGCGCTGTTTCGAGCGGCAGAGGACA
>QHXA01000584.1:8175-10953 GCA_003222755.1 Acidobacteriota bacterium | reverse complement strand
CGTCAACGAGCTCCATCGCCAATGCGCGTTCTTCGACACCGTAGATATGCGCAATGTTGGGATGATTGAGCGACGCCAGGACCTCGGCCTCGCGCTGAAACCGAGCCATGCGGCCCGCATCGCAGGCGAACGGTTCCGGTAATACCTTCAGCGCGACGTCGCGCTTCAGCTTCGTGTCGCGTGCACGATAGACTTCGCCCATACCGCCTGCACCGATAGGCGCGAGAATCTCATACGGGCCGAAGCTTGTCCCCAGAGTCAATGACATTGGAGTTGAATTCTACCCCAGCAAGTTTGTCGAATGTGATCAGGATTTGTAGGATCTTCATTTGGTGAATTGATGCGAATTCCGGTAGCCCAGCAGGTCACCGTGGCGCCGAGTCGACTAACTCTCTCATTGGTTGAGGACAGAGCGACCAGGTCGTCATGTATGTGGTTTCCAGCGGAATTAGGACATAGATGTCCGCAGTGAGAAAGATTGGCATATCGGGGAGAGGATCACCCACAGCGACCGGTTCGATGTATGCGGTTTTGACGGGCGTGGCCTTGTATGCGACGAGTGTAAGCGATTTGTCTGCCGGCAGCTCAAATGGTTCTTCGTGGATCTCATCCCAGATGGCCTTGTGAATTCCCTGCGGATCGCGCGATGTTGGCGGGAACAGATCGATGATCAGCAGATGAATTCCTTGTCGCAGAAAACCTGCGGCTTTTTCAACAAACGCGCGCAGAGCCGTGCGGCTATCCTTATTCCCAGGCGATAAGATTTCCAGCACGGCGACAACGTAACCCAGATTGTGATGTATCACGATCCGGTTCGCTTTGGCCGCATATTCTTCGGACTCGGCTTGCCGGACTATACGCGCTCGGGGCGGAGTGGTCGCTACCGCCAGCCCACCAGGACCGTCTTCCCCTCGCGGAACCGATGGGCCGGTAGTTTGTTCCAGAGTCAGCACGTCCGGAATCTATCCGATTGCGACTTGCTCCGCCAGCGCATAGTACATGGGAGGCAGCAATCCGCGGTTCAGAGTACGAGCGATTTCGATCGTCCAGTCCTGATGAAAATGATGGAAGATTCCCGCCCTGACTTTGCTCCAATCGTGTATCGGCATGATGGCCCAGCTCAACTGTGATTATAGTCTTTTCTCTGGCCGGCATTTTCGTTGTGCCCTTGTGATGTCATAAGCCCCGTCTGTCGAATTAGCGCCGAATTCCTGCAGCTCGTTCGCCTATAGGATCTATGAACTCTCGAATACTGCGGCGATGCGGCGCTTGACGTTTGGCGGCAGGGATGGTGTCCCGATATGGAGCCTCGACGGCCGAGATGTGTTTTTCAGCAGTGATCGGGACGGCAAACCCGGCATATACCGGCAGATTGCTGACGGAACCGGTTCGGCTGAACGGCTGACCGAAACGGCCGAGGGCGATTTCGGACATATTCCCTCTTCCGTCGATCCAAAGGGAAAAACATTAGCCTTCGAGGTGCGGCACACACCCAGCTTCGCCGATAGCGATATCTGGATATTACCGTGGGGGACCGGCGGCAAACCGAGACCGTTTCTACAGATGCCTGGATTCCAAGGTCACGCCGTGTTTTCTCCCGACGGCAAATGGCTCGCATATATGTCCAACGAATTGCGCTCGGCGCGGCAGGTTTTCGTGCAGCCTTATCCCAGCACGGGCGCGAAATACCAGATCACCACGGATGGAGGCGACGACCCGATCTGGTCACCGGACGGGAGCCAGCTTTTCTATTCCTCGAACTCAAAATTGTTTGCCGTTGATATCCGTACTCAATCTGGTTTTTCTTTTGGCAAACCTGAACCGCTTCCCATATCCGGCTTCTTGCAAAGGCTGGGTCAGCCCCCCGACTACGACATTACTCCCGATGGCAAACAATTCCTTGTCGTGCTGCACGCCTCTCAAAATGAAACGAACCAGCGGTCCACTGCTCAAATCGACATCGTGCTTAATTGGTTCGAAGAACTGAAACAGCGCGTGCCGGTCAAGTAGCTGGAATTCGAAAGTTACGGCCTACGCCGGCCGCTTTGCCATCGCGATGAGCGCCTGTCGGGCTTCATCCATCGTGTGGACTGGTGTGTCGAACTCGAGTCGCAGCTTCTTGCCGGATGCAAGCAGATCGAATCCTTCAGCGTCGATGCCGCCCATTGTGGCTGGTGCGCCGCCGGCATAACGGCGAAGCGCGTCGGCATGGTCGTTGTTCATGTGTTCAATGATTCGGGACTCTTGCTGGAATGAAAACGGATTCTTCATCGTGAACTCATCCGGTTCGACCCAGTAGATCTCGCCAAATCCTCCGATGAATCTCACGCGGACCAATTCCAGCCGGAAGAACTCGAAATCATGCGTAAGCTCGTACCGCTGAGCAGAGGGAAAGTAACGAAAATATCGTTCGCGAACCGCAGTTTCATCCGTTCGAACCGGCCCGACATTCGCCACACACGTGATGCTGCCGCGCGCCTGCACATCATCGGAATCCGCATTCCTTTCCACAACAGTCAGCGAAACGCGTGTGTCTTGCAGGATATTCTTTGTGTGCTGCGCGATGTGGCTGATGTAGATGATCGGCCGGCAACGGTCATCGCCGCAGTATGGAGCAATCGAGCCAAAAGGGTAGCCTGGCAGATCAACGGACATCGTGGAGAGCACTCCGAAGCTTTCCTTCAAAAACAAATTCCGGGCGGATTGCGCTTTGTCCATGATCAGTCAGTATAGTGGAGGGCCAATCCAAACGTCGTCCGTGGTTGTCTATTGCACTAT
>QHXA01000584.1:2186-8150 GCA_003222755.1 Acidobacteriota bacterium | reverse complement strand
CTTTGGCTGATGCTGCTAGGCGTGGGAGCGCAGATCCGTCCGCCGGCGCCTGCGGCTTCAAGCTCAGCAAGAGCTTCAATCCAAGGCGTCGTGATTCGTGCCGGCGCGGCCGCCGGTGCACCCGGACAGCAACTGGCGAACGTCTTCGTCGAGCTGAAACCGGGTAACGTGTCGGTGACAACCCGGGCCGACGGCGCCTTCAGTTTTCGAAATCTGGGGCCGGGCCGGTACACCATCTCCATCACACGCGATGGATTCATTCCTCAAGACGATCCGCGGCGAGGACTTACTTTTTCCGGATTAACCCTCAACCTAACCGAGGGCGAAACATTGAAAGACCTTGTGCTGCCGATGAGCCCGGCGCCCGTAATTTCCGGCCAAGTGTTCGATCCTCACGGCGAACCGCTGGCGGCGGCACTCGTACAGGCCTATATGCGCCAGTACACACCATACGGCCCGCAAGTGAAAATCGTAAAAAAGACGCTTACGAATGACATGGGACAGTTCCGGCTGTTTGGCCTGAACTTTGGCGAATACGCGGTGAGTGCCGGCTATAGTGAGCGCGATCGGGCTTCCGCCATCGGCAGCGTCCGCCTGAGTTCAAACGTCTCCAACCCAGACGATGGCTACGCAACAGTCTTCTACGGCGGCACCGCGAACATGTCCGAGGCACGACTGGTGCACTTGGCGCCAGGTCTGGATGCCGGCAACTTGAATATTCATCTCAGCGAGCGTCCACGCTGGAAACTTCGCGGACGCGTGGTGCCCAACATCGCTGGGTCGAATATCGTGTTTGCCCCGAAAGGTAGCAATCTGGTGGATGCGAATTACTTCGTTCGACCGAATGCAAACGGCCAGTTTGAAATTCGCGGAGTCTCGCCGGGTTCATATGTGCTCACGGCAATGGCGGAGGGTTTGTCGTCGGATGTGCTTCCTATTTCTGTCGCGAATAATGATGTCGAGGGACTGACGCTTTCCATGGCGTCGACTATCGATATCCCCGGCCGCGTCGTGTTGGAAGGACGCTCCACGTCGAATTTTTCCGGTATGCGCGTCAATGTGGTTCGCAGCAGTGTGGAGGTCCATCAGACACTACAAAGTCCTGTCGGCGCTGACGGAACATTCGCGCTGGCGGGCATTGGTCCAGGTGAGTACGACATTCTTGTGGAACGGCTTCCACCCGGCACCTACGTCAAGAGCATAAACCTTGGTGGTCTGAATGCACTCGCCGGCCAGGTTAGATTTATTCCATTCCAGCCTTTGCAAATCGTGTTGGGGTTGGATGCCGGAACTGTCGGCGGGCGTGTAACGACGGCATCAGATCCGGCTGCGGGAGTACAGGTCGTGCTCATTCCGGATTCACGACTGCGCCGGCGGACGGATCGATACATCGCGGCGTTCACGGATGCGGCCGGCAATTTTCAATTGAGCGCCATTCCGCCCGGGCGATACACGGCCTACGCATTTGAGCAGATCGAGCCCGGCATGTACTACGCGTTCGCCTACAGTGCTGAAGTCAACACGCGATTCGCCGATCGTGGAATTCCCGTTAATGTTGGCGAGAAGACTACCACCATTGAATTGAAGGCCATTCCAGCGATCGAGACAGCAGGAGGCTTGCGATGAATCCCGTCGCGCTCGTGCTGATCCTGCCGCTGATTGCCTTGCAAGCTTCAGCCGGCACCGGCAGCATCGACGGAGTGGTGGTGAAGGCCGGCACTGTGCTTCAACAGCCGTTGGAAAATGCGCGGCTGGAGCTCACTGACGGGCCGGGAACCCCTGTCGTGGCACGAACGGATTCAGGCGGCACGTTCCTGTTCTCAGGTCTTGCACCAGGACGATACCGGCTCTCCGTGACTCGAGACGGATTCCTGCGGCAAGAATATCCAAAACCCATCGTTGTTGCGCGTGGCGAGCAGATTCGTGAGATTGTCTTTCGATTGGACCCTGCACCCACTGTCACAGGTTGGGTTCAAGACGAGTATGGCGAAGCGACCGCTAATGTGCTGGTGGAAGCGCTGCGCAGAAGTTATGACGCACGCGGTAATCCCACACTGACTGTTGCGGCATCGGCAATTACGGATGACCGCGGCGAGTACCGCATCTTCTGGCTCGATCCGGGAGAATACTTTTTCTACGCGGGGGCCCGAAACTGGTGAAGCGTCGCCGGCGCGAACTGTCGCACCGACTTATTTTCCGGGTGTTGCCGACCCTGCAGACGCCAAGGCCATCCGGCTCGACATCGGCCGCGAAGTGCATGGCGCCGATTTCCGTTTGCGGCCTGCGGCATTGACTCCGGTTCGCGGTTACATAACGAATGCGCTAACAGGCCGGCCTGTTGGCGCCACGATTGCGCTAACGCGCCCCGCTGGAGACCCGAGCCTCTCTCGTTACCGGGCACAAAGTGTGGCGGTAGGACCGCACGCGGGGGAGTTCGCACTGTCGGAACCTGTTGCGCCAGGTTCTTACATTCTGAGCGCGAAGAGCACTTCCGGCGAGGTCATTTCAGCGTTTCAGCGGATCCAGATTCGGGCTTTGCTGGGCATTGTTCCACCCTATGACGTCCGTCTGGCGTTGAGCCCGCCACTTGCGGTGAGCGGCCGGCTCGTCGTCGACTCCGGTGCAGGTGCAGGTGTCGATTTGCGTGAAACGAAAATTTCTCTCACATCCCTCGATGCGGCGCTTCCGTCTCCGGCAACTGTGCGTACACAGCCAGACGGACAATTTCGTCTGAACGCAGTTCTACCAGGTACGTACACCCTTGCTGTCTCACAGTTACTCGATGATTTTTATGTGAAGGCTGCGCGCTTCGGCCTCACCGACGCGTTAGAAAAACCGCTCACGATGGAAAGGGATTCCGGAGCATCTCTCCAGATCGTCCTGGGTTCCGATGGAGGGCGCCTCCATGTGGCAGTCTTCGACAGGAAGAATCAGCTTCACAAAGGCTCCCAAGTGGTGCTTGTTCCGGATTTGGCACGCCGGTACCGTCCAGATCAGTATTGCGTAGCGACTGCAGGCGAAGACGGGCAAGTCAGCTTCCGTGGAATCCCGCCTGGACTCTACAAAATCTTTGCTTGGGAATCGGCCGAACCCAATGCTTACTTGAACACGGATTACGTGCGTGGTTATGACGACACCGGCGTTCCCGTTCGCGTTGCGCCCGGCGAGAACGATCCAATCTCCGTTCGGTTGATCCCGAAAGAATTCTGAAGAAGAACTCTCTGTCATGCGCAATTCCAGCCGCGGAGCAGTGCTCGAAAGGACAGACGCTTCACACCGCGGAGCGGTGCCCTAGAGTTTGGACATTTCACACCGCGGAGCGGTGCGGCGGGGGGCATAGACCGCCCCTACAATGCGATTTTCCCGTTACAGGCCGCTAGCTGCTGGGTCTTGCAAGCGGAAGCCGTGGGCAGTCATGGTATTCTCGCGGTCTCGAATGGACGCTCAGGGCCCTTCAGGTGACCACGGCCGACGTAGCGGTCTGCTCCCGTTGACGCTCACCGCCATCGGCATCGTTTACGGGGATATCGGAACGAGCCCCCTCTACACAGTCCGAGAGTGTTTCTTCGGCGAGCACGGTGTACCGCCAACGCAAGAGAACGTACTCGGCGTGCTCTCACTGATCATTTACGCGCTGGTGTTGGTCATCTCGGTGAAGTACATCGCGGTGGTAATGCGCGCCGACAATCAGGGTGAAGGCGGTATCCTGGCGCTCACTGCGCTGGTGCCGCCGCGAAACGGCTCCGGGGCGAATGGCTTTAACCGTCCTGCACTGATCCTGCTTGGCATCTTCGGCGCGGCATTGCTGTACGGCGACGGGATGATCACGCCCGCGATCTCCGTACTCGGCGCGGTTGAAGGGCTACGCATCGCGACACCGCTGTTCGATCACTACATCGTGCCGCTTGCGGTTGCGATTCTCGTGGTGCTGTTCGTCGTACAGAAGTTCGGCACGCATCGCGTCGGTGGACTGTTCGGTCCCGTCATGGTGGTCTGGTTTCTCACAATATCCGCGTTGGGTATTCGATGGATCGTCCGCGCTCCCTCGGTTTTAGGTGCTGTCGATCCACGGCACGCGATTGTATTTTTTCGCGCGCACGGACTGCCGGGCTTCACAGTACTTGGCGCCGTTTTTCTTGCGGTGACCGGCGGAGAGGCGCTTTACGCAGACATGGGCCATTTCGGCAAGCGGCCCATCCGATTCGCGTGGTTCTCGCTCGTGCTGCCGGCGCTGCTGTTCAACTACTTCGGCCAGGGTGCGCTCTTGTTGCACGATGCGCAGGCTGCGCGGCAGCCGTTCTTCTTGCTCGCGCCGGCATGGGCACTCTATCCACTCGTGGCAGTCGCGACGGCTGCCGCGATCATCGCCTCTCAGGCGCTCATCTCCGGCGCGTTCTCGCTGACGCGGCAAGCCATCCAGCTCGGATACGCTCCGCGGCTGGATGTCGAACACACGTCGTCGCGGGCAGTGGGACAGATTTATGTTCCGCAGGTCAACGCCGCCCTCGCAGCCGGAACAATCCTAATTGTGATCGGATTCAGATCCTCGAGCGCGCTGGCTGCGGCATACGGCATTGCAGTGACAATGACGATGGTCATCACGGCCTTGCTGCTACACGTTATTGCAACGGAACGTTGGAAATGGCCCCTTCCGGTCGCATTGGGCGTGACGGCGTTATTTCTTACGATCGATCTTTCGTTCTTCGGCGCGAACCTGCTGAAGGTGCTGCACGGCGGCTGGCTGCCACTCGTCATGGGTACAGTCATCTTCACGCTGATGACCACGTGGAAGACCGGCCGCCGCATCGTCGCGGAACGGTTGAACGCGCGCGCTATTCCGCTCGAACAGTTCATGGCTGCCGTCACGGCGACGCCCCGATTCGAGTGCCCGGCACCGCGGTGTTCATGACTGCGCAGCCGCGCGGCACTCCGCCGGCGCTCGCGCACAACCTGCGTTACAACAAGATTCTTCACGAGCACGTGATCGTGCTCAGCGTATTCACGGGGCAAACACCATATGTCGCGGCGAAGGATCAACTCTCGGTGGAGAAACTCGGCAACGGCGTATACGACATACGGATACGATACGGGTTCATGCAGGATCCGAACGTCCCGGAGACGCTCAATCGGGCGAGAAGTATGGGAGTGGAGATGGATCCTGAGGACACAATCTACTTCCTTGGTCGCGAGACGATCATCGTCACCGAACGCCCAGGCATGGCAATGTGGCGAGAAAGATTATTTGTGCTGATGTCGCGCAATTCCGTGCGCGCAACCGCGTACTTTCGTCTTCCGCTCGAGCGCGTGGTCGAGCTGGGTGTGCAGGTTGAGCTGTAGCGGAGGCGTGTCAGGAAATTAGGTTGTGAAAACAAGAACAGCCGCAGCCTGAAAGGGTCCTCGACACCCCTTCAGGGTGTGAATTCCTGAGTTGTCGACCTATTCCAGGAGTACGCGAAAAACGCGTAGCCTGGCTAATTTCCTAGCACCGCTCCGCAGTGCCTCCTTCGAGCTACCGGACCGGCCCCCAAATTGCTCTTCAAATACCGACATTGATTCTCCTTTTAGATTCTCCGTTTGGAGAGGGCGCCGGTTTGCCACCGGCGCCCGATTTCTCTGCGGCAATCCGGAAAATTTCTTCGCGCGGTGATCGTGTGCGACGATAGGGGCTCGAATTCCATCTTTTCTTACCGCGCTACCTAAGGTATGGTAGGCGTACTCGATCTTAATCTGTGGAAAGAGAAAGAGCCTGTCCTCCCAATGTCGGATAAGGAACTCATCATTACATCGCTGCGCCGTGTGGAACGGCGAATTCGGACCAACCGGCTATTCACCGAACTGGGCTTGGCTGCCACCATATTTTTCGCCATCCCTCTCGTTTTGAAATTTTGGGATCTGTTCGAGCCGATGCGAGGGGTAACGATCACCCTCATTGTTGGTACCTGGATGCTACTTTTCGCGGCCTTT
>QHXA01000584.1:0-2153 GCA_003222755.1 Acidobacteriota bacterium | reverse complement strand
GTGCCGGTCTGCAGGACGAGCTGAAAACGGCGTTTTGGTTTATCAACAACCCACGGCCTTCGGAATGGGTCGATGCACAGATTCGCCGCGCGGCGTGCGATGCCCAAAGCGTGAATCTTGAGGTTTTATATCCTCGGCACATTCCCAAAACTTCGTACGTCGCTGTGGGAATGATCCTCCTGTTCGTCAGCCTCAATTTCGTACCGCTGCCTTGGAATCACAACTGGCTCACGCTGCAGGCTGCACCGGCGTTCGCACTCAGTGATAAAGAAACGGCAATTCTGAAACAAACCGAAGAGTTGCTGCGGAGAGCGGAAAAGCTCAAGCAGTCGGAGCTTGCAGCTCAGCTCGAAGACATCGTGCAGCAACTGCAGGAAGGCAAGATCGATGCTCAACAGGCCCAGCAGATGTTGGATCAGTTGCAAAGCCAGCTCGAAGAAGGAAATCTCGACACCGCCAGCATTAATGAAGGCCTGGAAGAAATCGCCAAAGATCTCGAGCAATCGCAAAAGCTCGAGCCCACTGCCGATGCAATGCAGAACAAGCAGCTCAATCTCGCCGCGGACGAGTTACGCAAGCTCGCTGAGAAACTTGGCTTGAATTCAAAGGAAGCATCGAAGGAGATGCAGAAGAGCTTGCAGCAGGCTGCCGAAAACACGCGTCCGGGACTTGAAGAACTTGCGAAGTTGCTGAAGGAAGCCGCTGAGAATCTACAGAATGAGCAACAACAGTCGGCGCAAGAATCGCTTGATGGCGCGGCTCAGGAGCTCGAGAACATTCAGCAGAGAATCGACAGCCAGCAATTGAAGAACATGGCCAGCCAACAGATCCAGAGTCTGAAGGAATCACTGCAGCAGCGGCAACAGCAGGCTGGGCAGAAGGGCGCCAAGGGCCAGCAACAAGCTTCAGGAAAAGGTCAGAACGCCCAGGGCCAAAAAGCTGAACCTGGACAGCAGCAAGACGGGCAGAGCCAATCATCGGAAGAAGGAACAGACGGTGAGCCTACCGATCAGGCCGGGCAACAAGGCCAACCCGGCTCGGTCATGCCCGGCGGCGCCGAAGGCACGGGCCTGATGCCTGGCGGCAAAGGGGGAGCAGACGCGCCTCGTGAAGGCGCGCCTACGTCGCTGGACGTCAAGTTGAAGCAGGAGAAAGTGGCCGGCATGGAAGACGGCGGCGAGAAGCCGGAGAACATCGAGGAATCCAGCAAACAGGAACGATCGAGACTGGATTACCGCAACGTGAAGTCCGATCTCAGTCCCGCGCAAAAAGATCTGCTGAATCAGGACCGCATCCCGTGGGAATATCGCCCGCTGATCAAAGACTATTTCCAAGCCATCCGGCCGACAGCGAAGAAGCAGGACAAAGAATGAGCACCGCCATCGATCAACAGGTAGTCACGTTTCAAGAGCAGTTCAAACGTGTCAAGGAAGAGGTCTCAAAGGTCATCGTCGGCTACGGCGATATCATCGATGGGGTCATCATGAGTTTGCTCGCAAGCGGGCACGTTCTTCTTGAAGGCGTACCCGGATTGGGCAAAACCAAACTGGTCTCCACCCTGAGCGACGTGATGCGTCTGAAGTTTTCCCGGGTCCAATTCACGCCGGACCTCATGCCGGCCGACATCACGGGAACCAACGTCGTGCAGGAAGATGCGCTGGGAGAAAAGTTCCTCGAATTCCAACCCGGACCGATCTTTTCAAACATAGTATTGGCCGACGAAGTCAATCGCGCGACGCCGAAGCCCCAATCCGCACTGCTCGAAGCGATGGAAGGGCGCAGCGTCACGGTTGGCAAGACAACGCACAAGCTCGACTCACCGTTTTTTGTATTGGCGACGCAAAATCCGCTCGAGATGGAAGGCACGTATCCGCTGCCCGAAGCCCAGCTCGACCGGTTTTTTATGAAGCTGAAGGTCGACTATCCGACTCGCGACAGCCTTCATATCATCCTGAATCGAACGACAAAAACGAACGAGCCCAGAGTCGACCGCGTTCTTGGGCAAGGCGAAGTTCTCGCGATGCGAAAAACGGTCCGCGCCGTACCCATCGCACGACCAGTCCAGGACTATGCGATCCGGATCACGCTGGCAACCCACCCCACACCGCCGCACGCCAAGGCGCTCACGATGAAGTACGTGCGCTACGGTTCAA
>QHXA01000583.1:367-6420 GCA_003222755.1 Acidobacteriota bacterium | reverse complement strand
AGGAAGAACGAGCGATCTCATTTACCGCTTAAATCCCAAGACAGGGCAACAAACGATCTATGCCCTACCGAACAAGACAAACATCCGTCGTGTGGACGTGGATAGCTCCACGAACCCGCCCGTGTTTTGGGTGGGTGACGATCATTCGCCGATCATTTACAGACTCGAGCCATTGGATTAATTCAACACGAAAGCATTTGGTGGAGGTTTCTCAATGAAACGAATTTGCGCAGCGGTGCTGCTTTTTCTGACTTTATCGATAAATGCCGTTGGTCAATCCGCCACAGTGGGCGGAACGGTTAGCGACGCGACCGGAGCGTTGATCCCCGGCGTGACGGTGGCTGCGACGAATACCCAGACTGGAGTGGTCACGACCGTTGTAACGAATGAAACCGGCACCTACAACTTTGCCAGCCTTCAGCCCGGCCTATACCGTGTCAGCGCGGAACTCTCCGGTTTTCAGACGCAGACGCGGAACAATGTCGAATTGGGTGCGGCTCAACAGGTGCGATTGAATTTCACGCTTCAAGTGGGCGGCATCTCGACAGCTGTTGAAGTGTACGTGGACACGGATACNNNNGGTTCGGTGCTGCCGGAATCGACGGTGACTAATCTTCCGGATGTAGGGCGCGATGCGCTGAATCTGGTGAACGTTCTTGCCGGCGTTCGGCAAGGGACCGGCGGACCAGCAGGCGAAGGTCAGTACGGCAATGCGCGCGCGACGGCAACCTTTGCGGGTATTTACGCTGGTTACGGCGCTGTGAATACGACCCGCGATGGCGTCAGCGTTCAAAATAATCGCCGCACCATTGGTGTGAATTCGAACGCAGCGATCAACCAGGATCTCGTCGACGAAGTGCGCGTCATCGTTGCGCCAGTCGACGCCGAGAGTGCAGGCGGTGTGGGACAAGTGCAGATTCTGACGCGATCGGGAACGAACATGTTCCGTGGAGCTGCTGTATGGAACGTGCTCAACTCGGCACTCAATGCAAATTCGTGGAACTCCAACCGGCTAGGCACCAAACCGGTCTGGTTCAACCGCCATCAGTGGACCGTCAGTTACGGCGGGCCCATCGTGAAGAATCGAACGTTTTTCTTTGCCTTACTTGACGGCCAACGCATGAACTCCCGTGACAATGTCGAAACGCCGGTGCTCACGGCGCAAGCGCGACAAGGTCTGTTCCGGTTCTTTCCGGGTGTGGTGAATGGCAACGCCGAATCCAGCGTTACATTTGGCGCCAATCCGCAGGCACCAGTAGTTGATCTGTTAGGGAATCCGATGCGGCCGGCCGTTGCGACCGGCAGTCTTCAAACGGTCAGCGTGTTTGGCCAAGATCCACTCCGTCCTGGATTCGACAGCACCGGCTTCATCAGGAGATACCTTGCCGATATGCCGCTGCCGAACGACTTTCGTGGCGGCGATGGGTTGAACACGGCAGTTCACCGCTGGCTCCGTCGCGGTGACAGCCTCATCGGTGCACAGTTCGGAACCGAAGACGACACCAATCGCGATCAAATCAACGTGAAAATTGACCACCACTTCAGTTCCAGCCATAAGCTTCAGGTCAGCTATGCGCACGAAAATAATCGCGCGATTGCAAATCCTTCCGACTGGCCGACAGGCTGGAATGCCATAACCACACGGCGGCCAAGGGAACTGACGTCCTCGCTCGTCTCCACGTTGTCACCGACTCTGGTGAACGAACTCCGTTTCGGTATCCATTTCTTTCTGAATGAGAGAAGAGGCCCGTGTCTACAGGAGGGCGTCAAGGATGAGGTAAAGGCATGGTTTCCGAACATTGACGGGTATACGCTCCGGGTGAGTCCCGCCTCATTCAGCGAAGGAAGACTCAATGGCGGCTGCAATTCTACAGACGGGCGGGATAACTCGTCGTCCTATGCGGACTCGCTCAGTTGGTCGCACCGGCAGCACGCGTTCAAAGGCGGTGTTCAAATTGGGCTGAACGGATCCGACGTGCGCAGCTCCGTGAATTGGTTTCCGGTTGCCACCGGCGGCGCCGGGAATTTCCCGGTGACGGGAATTGAGACGGCTCAAATTCCAGGTCTGATCGGCGCGAACCTGACGAACATGCGCAACCTGTTGCTCACTTTGAGCGGGTCCGTATCAAATGTCCAGCAGTCGTTCCGAATGGACAGTCCCACCGCGACGGAGTTCGTCGACCTGAAAGCGTACGGTGAGAAACCGCCAAAACGCTTCATGATTGCAAACCAGTGGAATGTTTTCTTCAAAGACGACTGGAAATTGACGCCGGCTCTGACGCTCAACCTCGGTGTGCGGTACGACTTTTTCGGAGTGCCGTATGAAAAACGCGGTTTCGCGGCGACACTAGTCGGCGGCGGTATGGCCGGCTTCGGCTGGTCGGGCCGCAGCTTTGCCGATTATTGGACTGTGGGGCCGCAGAAAGGCGCATTGTCGGAGGTTCAGTTTGTTGGTCCGAACTCACCGAATCCGGATGTAAAGCTTTGGCAGAATGATTGGAATAATGTCGCGCCGGCCGTGGGCTTCAGTTGGTCGCTGCCTTGGTTTGGAAAGGATAAGACCACGATTCGCGGCGGGTATGCGATTAATTATCTCGGACATGTCGGCCAACTGATCGATCTCGACGCACAGGCTGGAACAAGCGTACCGGGTACAAGCGACAATACGACGTTCACATCGACGAGCTATCTGGATCTGTCGAATATCAAATTCCCGCTCCCAAGGAATAAGCCGCTGCAAACGATCTCGTTAAGAGAACGGACCCAGAGCATCACTGTATTCGATCCAAATTCAGTCAGCCCGTACATTCAGACGTTCAACATGTCCGTAACCCGCATGGTACGCCGGAACATCACGGTTGATCTGCGTTATGTCGGAACGAAGGGAACCAAGCTGTACGGCTCGATTCCGCTGAACCAGCGGAACTACCTGACCAATGGACTGCTCGAAGCGCTCGATGTCACGCGGGCCGGCGGCGACGCGCCGTTATTCGACCAGATGCTGCAAGGGCTGAACATCAATCCGGGCGTTGCCGGATTTGGGTCAGTCGGAACAGTCGTGAACGGTGTCTTGCAAACGGGCTCGGCGGCACTACGTCAAAGCACCACATATCGCACGAATATCGCTAACGGCAATTACACGCTCGTCGCCGACCAGCTTTTCCGATCAACAGCGATAACTGGTCAAGGCGGCGGCCTTTTGCGCAATGGCGGATTCCCGGAAAACTTCATCGCCAACAATCCGCAGTTCAATAATGTCACGTTATTTGGGAACCCCGGCAGCTCGATCTACCATTCGCTGCAAGCGCAGGTAACATTCCGCCCAACATCGGGTTTCAACTCTCAGGCGTCGTACACCTGGAGCAAGGCCATCTCCGATTGCGGCAACCCGCCGGGAAGTGCGTCCGGAAACCGGGATTGCACGGCATGGGTGAATCCCATCGACCGGGCATTGAATCGAAGCTTGCAGGCTTCCGACCGCAGGCACGACCTGAAGTTTATCGGTTCTTACGAATTGCCGTTTGGGCCAAACCGGTTATTGCTGGGCAACAGCAGAGGAGTTCTTGCGCGCCTAGTCGAACAGTGGCAGGTGGGCTGGATCGTCAACGTCCTTTCCGGAGCGCCGCTGAGCATCATCGCCTCGAACACCTACATTGGCAGCGCCCGAGCAGACATTGTCGGAGACTTCCCGCAGGACCAAGGAAAAGGGCAGATGACGTCAACGCTTCCGGTTTACTTTGCTCCAGGTACCTACAAGATCGTCAGCGATCCCCAGTGCGACAATGTTACGCCGCTGCAGGGTACGCGTATCGCATGCACGCTCCAGGCGGTTCCGGATTCTGTTGCAGCACTCGAAGCCGGGCAGGTTGGGCAATCTGGGTGACAACTGGATCACGGGTCCCGGCCAACTCGGGTTCGACCTGAGCACCAGCAAACGGGTGCGCATCACCGAAACCAAGACCATTCAGGTTCGCGTGGACGCCCACAATGTGTTGAACCATCCAATTCTGGGCAATCCTAATCTCAATGTGAATTCGCCGAATTTCGGCCAGATGATTGGCAGTGAGGTGCTTGGGAATCGCGTGATTCAGGCACAGCTACGACTGAACTTCTAATTGAAAACTTCTGATCCGATGCGCACGCCTCCGCGGTGCGGAGCGCCCCTACAGTTGCGAAGTTCCACTCACTCGAACAGCTCCGGAAAGTAAAACGTGATCAGTCTGTTCCCGCTTCCGCTGGAGCAAAGGAGCTCTTTATGAACCGGGTCTAATGCGATCGACGATGCTCCCTCTCCTTTTCCTACGAGCTGGCGAACGGGGATTTTCCAACGCGGCGGAACATCTCCTTTATCATCGATACTCCAGACGCCCAATGCTCCACCGTTGATCCCGACCACAATCCACCCCTTCGGCGAATAAATCCGATGTTGATGGGGTAAGCCGGCAATCCGCACTTGGGGTCCTTGGATTACGGATAGTGGTTTGGCATTACCGCTGGCCGTACGGTCGAAAATTAATAAGGAATTACGTTCGCCTTTGATGACCAGACGATTGTGGACCGGATCCGGTTCCACCGCCGCAATACCTAAGATTCCCGTCTCGGGTCCTTTAAGAATTCGTTTGGGCGGAACATTCCCGTTCGCCGTGCGATCGAATACCAGGACTCCGTCCAAAATCGGAAGGTAGTACTCACCGTTGACCTCATCCAAACTCAACTTATCGTTCCCACTGGGGCCCGTACCTATGATTTGAGTCTGTGGTCCTTGGATGACTCGAATCGGCGGTTCCTCTCCGTGGGCGTCTCCTTTGAACACCAGGATGGCCTGTGTGAGAGGACTGGGTACGACAATTTCATCGTGCATTTCATCGTACTTAAAACCGTGAACTGTTCTCGTAAGTAGCGTCTTCTGGCCCTCGAGCGCCCGCATGGGCGGAGTGTTTTCCTTCGCCAACCTGGCGAAGGCCGCAATTTGCGGATGGGACACTCAGTTGGCGACCAGGAGCTGCTCCCGCTTGCTGTCATAAGCCAAGCCGGAAGGCTTGCCCCACTTCAACGACTCCTTTCCGACAGGCGCCGTGCGGATCGTTCGCAGGGGCGCCAGGTTTCCATTTGCCTTCAGCGGATAAACAGTCGCTGAAGAGTTGCCCATATTCGCGGCCCATAGTTCCTGATTCTTCGCGTCGACAAAGACTCCGATCGGGTTGCTCAGACCGGTTTTGTCTCCTTTAATGATGCGGCCCGGTGCGACGTCGCCACGGTCGCTCGCATGGAAGACCAGAATCGAGTGCGCCATGTCGTTGGCCACATACAGATTGCCTTCGGGATCCAAAGACATTGCGCCGGGCCAATTCAGTTGGGTTTTGGCGCCCTGGATCACTCGCAACGGTGGAACGTCGCCCTTCGCCTCGAGTGGATATACCGTAATTGAGGGACGCTCATATCGACCCGAACCGGGAATGAGGTAGTGACTGACGTTGCCCCAGCTTGTGATGTACATCAGTCTATTACAGCCTCGTGCTTTCCCCTTCCAGAACGCGTATGGGCTGATCATTTCCGGACGCGCCTTTACGATACACGACGATTTTCGGAGGGTACTGAATCGTGACGTACATCTCCTGCTTCTCTTCATCAATTGCCATCGCGAACCCGCGGTGAGGGACTTTCAGCTCACGCACGGGCGCCACGTTTCCGCTCGCGTCGTGGGAAAACGTAAGAATATTGTCCTGGTTGTCGGATGCGACTGAATAAATCTCGCCGTTCTTCGGGTCAATGTAGAGGCCCTGGTGGTATTCGAGTTTCGTTTTCGGACCCTGAATGAGCTTCTTCGATTGCAGCGAGCTGACGGTTGCCGGCGTATTGTCCAACCGGTTGAATATTCGCAAGCCGAACTCATTCGTGTCCTGCAGAACTACTTCATCCGTGGCTGTGTTAACGGCAATCGATACGTAGATCGGGTCCGTATCCCAGATCTGGCGAACCGGCGGGCGAGTCACATCGCCTGTCGCGGCGCCCTGTGCCGCAGCGTATGTAGTTTGTTCAAATGCGGAAAACAG
>QHXA01000583.1:0-316 GCA_003222755.1 Acidobacteriota bacterium | reverse complement strand
GGCAACTCCTCGATGGAAGCCAGTTGAGGCTGTCCCGTAGGTTTTCGCACCACTGGGTCGGGAGCCATCTTCAGGTCCATCTGTTCTATCGTCGATAAGCAGAGGATGCCGATTGCGAGCCCAACTGTGATTACCAGTGCTCCCGCAAAGATTGCCCTTCTGCCCTCGCTTCTGTCGGCCATAAGCCTCCTTCTTGGAAAGATGAGCCCTTGATGTAAGGAAGGGTACCGGACTGTTTTATTTAAGTAAAAGAAAATTACGGATATTGGCTCGCTATTCGAGTCTTCGGTAATAAACGCTGTCAGGAGGAAGTTTT
>QHXA01000605.1:6882-7415 GCA_003222755.1 Acidobacteriota bacterium | reverse complement strand
GGATTGCTCTGTTGCTTCTGCCGCGCTCGACATACTTTCACCATTGGATCATTGGCACGCCATTTCAATACTGCGCCATTGCACTTGCAGCGCCCGCGCTCGATGCGATGTCGAAACAGAAGATTCGCCACGCAGCAAAATACAGGGTGATCTTGCTAGCATCAGTCGGGACATTGATTGTGCTTCGGCTGTCCAACGTCGCGACTGCGGAAGTCTCGCTCGTCTCTGGGAAAGGATCGCCTGGATTTGATCCTGGTGTCAGCCAGCTTGTCGAAATCGCCCGAGCGCAATCGAAGAATGCATTCTTCATCGCCGCCGACTGGGGCACCGCCACTCAAATCTATTGCGGATCCGACGGCGAGGAAGACACGGTGGACGAACCTTTTTGGAGTGCCGAACCTGCCGTCGCCGCTTTACAGATGGCTGGAAAAACGAAAAAGCCGATCGTGTATGTCGTCAGATCCGGCCTGCCCCAACCCTGGGCCGAAGTGTCGAAAACCATCCTCGCCGCCATCAAACATTCGCCGGATTGG
>QHXA01000605.1:3592-6865 GCA_003222755.1 Acidobacteriota bacterium | reverse complement strand
ATTTCGGAAAACTTGGACCAATCGAGATCCATAAATTCCAAAGAGCCAGCAAATAATAGGCGGACCACTAAACACGCAACGCGATTGCCGCGGATTCTCTATTTTCCGCCGATGATCGGTTGCCCGAAGTCATCCGTCAGACGGTTCAGGTATGCGTTGTTCTCTTGGCAGATGTATTCCTGCAGTTCTGCGTTAGCGCCCCATGGAATATCCCAGGCCACAGTCCAGGGTTTGGTGTAAGCGCCGGGATCGTCGATGGTCGCTTCGTAGTGCAGCGTGCCTTTGTTGGGACGGGTGAACCGTTCGACCACGTGCAGTTGATTGGTGTGAGGATGGCCAAAGTAGTCGAGCCAGGTTCCCTCATTGAAGCCGACCACGTCCACAACCAGAGTGTCGCCTTCCCAATGACCCACCGAGTCGCCCAACCAGGTCTCTCCTTTGATCGCGTCTGCCTTCGCATGCGACCGTCCATCCATATGGATCTCGCGCCACACATGCGTACCGCCTTCAAAGATGAAGATGATGCGCTTCAATTCCGGCTGCTGGATGATCTCCATCGGGTACGGCGTCGCAAACAAGCGCGGACCGCCCGGAGGCAAACAATACCCTTCGGGGTCGTACTTGGAATTGTTCAATGAGTTGTAGTTGTAAAACGCTGCCGCCCATGGCTGGAAAGGAATCCAGGGTTCGCTGGGAGCTCCGCCTCGTTGACCACCGCCAGCCGTTCCTTCACCGCCGCCAATTTGGCCGCCGCCACGGCCTCCACGTGCAGCGCCTTCTCCACGTGCCGGCGCCGGCGGCGCGCCGACGGCACGGCTCCGGTCACCCATATTTGTGATGTACGGAAGCTGCCAAATACCGAGTTCCCCTGGAACTCTTCCCAAGTTGACCGTTCCATCCGGCAGGCGCGGAGCAGGTTGACTTAACAGCGGATTCGGAGCACCGCGGCCACGGCCGCGACCTTCACCGCCACGTTGACCGCCAGCAGGCGCGTTTGCCTGTCCTTGCGGACCCGCGACCAAAATGATCATCGTTGCCGTAAGCAGGAACAGCACCGCAATGCCGAAAATCAGAAACCGAAGCCTCACACGGTCTCGCACGTAACAAACCTCCTTAAAGAGAAAGCTCAATGGTCGGCCGTTTACGGAGTAACCCCTTCGCTTGATGCGGCGCCCAGTTTCTTTCCGTCAACGAGAACATTGCGCGCATTTGCTCTATTGGACCCATCCTTCGCGCGGGTTCCTTCCATCGTGACAACCAAACCGATATGCAGCGTGTTGCGTGTCCAACCTTGCCGGGTTAAGCCGTTCGGGCTGCCCATTTCGCAAGCCCAATTCGTGACCTGTCCTGTCTCCGCATCCTTCACATCGATATAGAAATAGGTGTGAGGATTCATCCATTCGACCTTGGTCACGACACCAACCAAATTCACCGGCTTTGTCGTATCAAACTCCGCGGCGAAAGAATGATGCGCGAGCACTGGCATAGCAGATGCCACCACCATAGCCAAGACCAGAACCGCTAACACTCTAATTTTCATAAAATAGCTCCGAATGAACCTTATTTTTTGCTCGTCCATCATGCAACGCGTCAGAGTTGACGTCAAGGGCTGACGTCTGTTCTTATTTCTTCTGTAGGGGCGGTCATAGACCACCCCTACAGAAGCATGCTTTCATAATCTGCGCCCATGACTTTTCCGATCGGCGTTCCGGCCCGAATGGCTTCCGCCATCATTTTCTCTTTCGAGACAATTTTGTCTGCTGTATCAAGAACACGCGAGATGTCGGCCGCGCGGACGAACACCACCGCGCTTGCATCCGCGATGACGTAGTCGCCCGGAAATACGAGAATCGTTCCGACAGTAATCGGTTCATTCGTTGCGACCTCAACGAGGCGTCCTCGCGCAGTCGTGCATGTGTGATCTCGCGCATACACGGGAAATTCGTGCTGGCGGCTTTCGTCGATGTCTCGCGCCGGGCCTTCGCAAATGACACCGGCAACGCCGTGAACTTTTGCGCCAAGCGAAAGATTGCCGCCCCACGCGGCGGCATCCCTGCCGGTGCGCTGCTCGACGACGATGATTTCTCCTGGATTCGCCATTTCAATGGCCGTCGTGCTGAGATGTTTGCTCGCCGTCGCCCTGCCGTCGTCGATGCCGAGTTTGACGGTGATCACACGGCCTGCAATTTTTCGCCCGGTCGAATATTGACGAATCCCGGTGACGACGCCGTGCAGCCCGAGCTTGTCCATAGCGTCGGATACTGCGCATGAATCGAGTTGATTTAAACGAGTGGTGAAGTCATTCACGCTATTCCCAATACACGAAAGCCATCGCGTTGCCGGTGCCGGCTTCGGAACGGTAGCAGGGAACGTAGTCGATTTTGTGGAACCGTTTGCGTTCGGCGAGCATCGCGGCAATGACCGGCAGCCAATTTTTGATTTCAGCTGTGCCGACGCGGAAATAAGCTTCGGGCAATCTCGCCAGAGCGTCCTCGTCGCCGCGTTCCATCGCGCTGAGAACGGTCTGATCGAATTCCTCATCAATCACAAAGTGCGTCAAGCCTCCCGAAGCGACCACTGCGACACGCTTGTGACCTTGCCAATTTTTGATTGCTCTGCGCAAGGCGTGACCGAGCGCAAGACAACGCCGGATCGAAGGGCGGTTCGGCTCGTAATGCACGTTGAAGATGATGGGCACGCTTGGCGGCGGCGTATCGCCGAGCACGCGATGATATACAAATCCGTACGCGTGCGGAATCCCGAGACGCGCGCATTGTTTGGGAAGCGTGGTGGCCTGGGTTAAGTCGAAATCATCGGCCATGAGGGAGTGGATAATATGGTCCGCCAGGTCCTGCGCGCCCGCGTACGTTGCGCCCTGCGGGGGGCAATTCCCCGTTTCAGCGATCTTCAATCCGGGACTGACCTCCGGTTTGTCGTCCGGAATATTTTCGATCTGCGTTCCACGGAAAACGGTAATGGCGGGCGTCAAGGCCTCGCTAAATATCTCGCGCTGATCGTTTCCGACGATCACGAAGACTTCGGGCGCAACATCCTTGAACTTCTTCCCTACCGCGTCCAGCGCGCGTTGGCACCGCGCATACCGTTCGCGGCGGCTTTCGATTTCAATTTCCTTCGAAAAACCAGGGGCGCGCTCGCGGACCAGCGATTCGTAATCGTATGCCTTGCCGCGAAAGTAGTGCTGTTTGTTCACGCGATCTGCCTTGGCTCGCAGGTCCCATTGTTCCGGCGGTGTCGACAGCAGAGGCCCGTGCG
>QHXA01000605.1:0-3575 GCA_003222755.1 Acidobacteriota bacterium | reverse complement strand
GCCCAATACAATTTCTGCCATGATGTTTTACCGTTATCGTTCAGGACGCCAGCGCGAGAAGCGGCGTTCGAGCCGCTCCGCAACCGAGGTCAGCAAAATACCGGCGAACGCAATGATGACGAAGCCGACAAACAGTGTGTCGGTTTGAAACGTCTGACCGCCATAGGCGACCATAAAACCGATGCCTTCGCTGGACCCGAGCATCTCGCCGACCACAACGCCGATCAGCCCTACAGCCACGCCTTGACGGACGCCGGTCAGAATGAAAGGCACGGATCCGGGAATCGCCAGCGTCTTGAAAATCTGCCAGTCCGACGCACAGAACGCGCGAGCGGCGCGAAGCAGATCTCGATCCATGTTGCGTATTCCCGCAGCGGTGTTCACCAAAATTGGAAAGAACGCCGAGAGAAACACGATGAACACCTTCGACCACATTCCGATGCCGAACCAGATGATGATGAGCGGCATCATCGCGATGCGAGGCGCCGCGTAGAGCGCATTCAAGAACGGATCCAGAACCAAGCGGATCCGGCGATACCATCCAATGATGACGCCCAGCACAACCCCGCTCACCAGCGCCAGTCCGAATCCGATCGTAAAATTTTTTCCACTGAATGCCAGATCCGCGAGGAGATTGCCTCCGGTGAGCGAACTCCAAAACGCTTTGGCGATGGCCGAGGGTCCGCTGAAGAATAGTGGCGAGATCCAGTCCGTGTATGACCACACCGCTTGCCAGATCGCCACAATGATCAGAACAGCCGTACCACCCAGAATCGACGCTTCGTATCGTTGATACAAGCTCTCCCGCGGGCGTACGGGTGTTTCGGCCTTGATGTGCGGCTGGGCGAGCGTGGTTTCCGTTTTCATACTGCTGCCACCATCCCGAGGCGCTCGGATTCCTCTTCAATCAGCTTCCACACGGAATCCTCGAGTTCGAGAAATCGCGGCTCACGCTTGAGACTCAGATTCCGCGGTCGATCGAATGGGACTCGGAAAACATCTTTCACACGGCCGGGACGCGCACTCATTACAACGACGCGGTCCGCCAGATAAATGGCCTCGTTGATCTGATGCGTGATGAAAACGACAGTCTTTTTCGCCTTGGTCCAAATCTTCAACAGCTCGGCTTGCATGAATTCGCGTGTCTGCGCGTCGAGCGCAGCAAAGGGCTCGTCCATCAGGAGCACGACTGGATCCGCCGCAAGCGCTCTGGCCAGGTTCACACGTTGCTGCATGCCGCCCGAGAGCTCTGAAGGATAGTGCCGCTCGAATCCCGTAAGGCCGACGAGCTTGATGAAGTAGTCGGTGCGCTCCTTCATCGCCGCTTGATCGAATCGCTTCTGCAGCTCCATGCCATAGCGAACATTCCCGGCAATCGTGCGCCACGGTAAGAGACTCGCATGCTGAAAAACCACAGCTCGATCGATGCCGGGGCCGAAGATGCGCTTGCCGTCGATCAACACGTTGCCTTCATCGTAGGGAAGCAGGCCCGCAACAATGTTGAGCATCGACGTCTTACCGCAGCCACTCGGACCGACGATGGCCATGAACTCGCCATCTTCAACGGAGAATGACACGTCCGCCAACGCAAGAACGTCGCGGTTTTCCCGTTGAAGCCAGTAGCGTTTTGTAAGGTGATCGATCTGTAGCTTCATCATACGAATTCGTTCACAGTTACCTAAACGCCGCCTTCGATTTTCGATCCTGTTCGCTCTTGATGCCCGGACCGAACGTTTTCTCGAAAAACCCTTCCTTCACCAGACGGTCGACTAGGCTGTTGTCGACAACCTTGTGCGGGTCGAAATCCTTGAGCTGCGTCGCAGACTCCGAATTGGCCTGGTCCATTATCGACTTCACAGCGGCGCCCACGACGTACGGCACGCGTTCCAGTTGATTCGACTTCGCCAGCATGTCATAGATGCGCTCGACGTCCGCCTGGTTCTGCTTGTCGTATGCTATGTATGCCTTCACTGCAAAAGCCTTGTCGTCGTAGAAGCGCTTGATGGCTTCCGTCTGCGCCTTGATGATAGCCTCCGGCAACTTCGGATTGGCTACGACCGTCTTTCGCGTGAACAAGTAGACAGTGGAGGCATAGATGTCGTTGTAATCGCCCATATTGGCGACCATCTTGTAACCCTGCTTCTCGAGCGGGAAGTAGGCAGGAGCGGTCAGCAGCGTGGCATCGGCCCTTCCGCTCGTTAGCGCTACAGCGCGAGCATTCGCATCCGTGCCGACAGGAACCCACTGCACGTCTCTTGGCTTCAGGCCGAACTTTCCCAGCAGAGCCACCGAATAGTTGTAAGGAGCATCGCCGATCTGGCTCACGGCCACGCGTTTACCTTTCAAATCCTTCGCGCTGTTGATCTTGTTCGGAACCATCAGAGCAAACATACCTCTATTGAGAGTGCTGCCCATCATCACCAGCGCATTGGGATCGCGCGACCCCGCCTGCAGCGCCTGCTCCATCGAGGAATTGGTCATCGCCGCCTCGCCGCTGGAAATCATGGCGACGCCGATTGTCCCCGCTCCGAAAACCAGGTTCACGTCCAGGCCATACTTCTGGTAATACCCGCCCTCTTTGGCGATGAACATCGGCCATGACGCGCCGCTTCGCGTTGGAAAGTTGATCGCGGTCTTCTGCAGCGGTTGCTGCGCAGACATGAGCGGAGCCATGAGGATGACGGCAACGAAGAGAGTGAGGAGAATTCGTTTTGACATATTCATCCTTTCAAACTGTACGGGCGCGCCTACAGTTGAATCTTGAAGAGCTTCTTCGCGTTGTCTTCGAAGATCATCTTCTTCTCGGCAGCGCTCAAGAATTCAAAACCCTCGATGAGGTGGCGCGTTTCATCGAGCCACTTTCCTGTCTTCGGATCTTTCACGGTGCCGACACCCGGCCGCTCCGTGCCAAATAAGCAACGGTCCGCGCCGACCGTCTTGAAGAGCAGAGCCAGCGCATCCGCGGAATAAAGAACCGTGTCCGAAAACCGCGGGCCGCCGCGGCGCAGTGAACCAGCGTCGAATCGCGCGTACTGGTATGGGATCGCGCCGCCGCCGTGGGAGACCATAATTTTTAAATTTGGAAAATCATTAAACACGTTCGAGTTCAACAACGAAACCACCGCGATGTTTTCTTCATTGATAAAATGCAATGAATAACTGAGCCGCTCCGAACGGCAGCCGGTCGAGTGCATGTGACCGGGAATATCCAACTCGCACATCTTTTCATATAGCGGGTACCAGAACCGATCGCCCAAAGCGGGCGTTTCCACTCCGGAGCATTCACCCGGATCCGGATTCAACAGAAACCCCACGAAGCCTTGCTCTTTTACGCATCGCTCCAGATAAGGCAGGACCGCTTTCGGACTGACACCCGGAGTCAGCGGCAATCCGCACACGCCGCGGAATACTTTCGGGAAAAGCTGCGCTTGCCGGGCAATGATGGTGTTGGTTTCTTCAGTAAACCATTGCACGATTCTCGGATTCTCGCTCGTCATCATCTGATAAGGCCGAGGCGAAATAATCTGCATGTCGGTACCGGCCTCTTTGAGTTGCTCCAGGTGCGATGAGCCGCC
>QHXA01000604.1:533-7366 GCA_003222755.1 Acidobacteriota bacterium | reverse complement strand
GATATCGCAAGCAAACATCCAGAGCTTCGCGTCGGACGGAGCCATCACCTTCACCATCGACCCAAGTGGCACCGGCGCCGGCACTGGTGCCGTCGGCCGATTGAAAATGTTTTCTTTTCAATTGCAGATCGAGGGCGCCACCGACCTCACCACAGTTCCCGAACCGTCCAGTATCGCGTTGATAGTGTCGGGTCTTTTATTGCTTCCGCTCGCGCGTCGCCTGTTCTAAAGGGACGCTCGCTAGCGAGGCCCTAAACGTCGATCCGAGGGACGTCTAGTCGCTTCCGTCACAGGAAAAAGGCCGCACTAGCGCGCCCGGAGCGTAGGGATAAATTCCCGACAGGATCACAACGATAAATCACAAAGCGAGAATCCCTCCGATGAAACCGGCATCAGCGAGGATCTGCAAATAATCGCTATGCGTGTAATCGAGGTTGAATAACCTTTCGTTCTCCGCGTAGGCCGGCACAATCATCCTGGCCGGCGGCATCTTTACAAACGTGAGGGAAAATTAAGCCGGCTGCCGCTCCATCCGCTCCATCAATCGCGATGGACGAGCTACGATTCGTGCAGTAGACTACTGCCGCATTCCCAGCCACCTTAAAGGAACAGCCAGGAGGGTTGATTATGACAATTGTCGAACGTGTAAAGAATATTTGCTTCTCGCCCACGACGGAATGGACCGTGATTGAAACCGAATCAACGCCGCCGGCGACGTTGGTCAGTGGATACGTGGCGCCGCTGGCGGCGATCGGTGCGATTGCCGGTTTTATTGGCGGTTCTATCATCGGCCGAACGCTTCCGTTCATCGGCACGTATCGCGTCGGAATCATGCCGGGAGCAATCGTCGCCGTGTTCAGTTTCGTGATGGCCATCGTCGGCGTCGGAATCCTCTCGCTCATCATTAACGCCCTCGCGCCTACGTTTGGTGCGCAGAAGGACAGCCGGCAGGCCTTGAAGCTTGCTGCGTATTCCTACACACCGGCCTGGGTCGCCGGAGTGCTGCAGATCCTTCCCTTGGTAGGCGTCCTGGTGCTTTTAGCCGCCCTGTACGGGATTTATTTGATGTACCTCGGAATGCCGCGGTTGATGAAATGCCCGCAGGATAGGGCTGTTGGCTACACCGCTCTGGTCGTGGTCTGCGCGATCGTGCTGAATATTGTTGTCGGTGTGGCCAGTGCAACGATTACCGGGTTCGGCATGCTGTCATCGGGCGCACTGACGAGCGCCGTTACGGGTGGACGACTCTCGAGCAGTGACAACGTGCAGGTGGACAAGGACAGTCCACTCGGCAAGCTCGAGGAGCTCAGCAAGAAAATTGAACAGAGTGGGAAGAAGATCGATGCTGCCGAGAAGGCCGGTGATCCCGCCGCACAAACCGCCGCCGCCTTTGACGCACTCGGCACACTGTTCGGCGGCGGCAAACGCGTCGATCCCATCAGTATCGATGAGCTGAAACCCTTCGTCCCGGAGACGATCGCGGGTCTTCCCAGGACGCGCAACAACGTCACAAGGAACGGCATCGGCGGAATCATGGTCGCACAAGCCGAGGCGACATACAGCAATGGCGAAAAAGAAATCACGTTCGAAATTACCGATACCGGCGGCGTCAGCGGTCTAGTCGCTCTAGCTACCTGGACGGGCACCCAGGAAGATAAAGAAGATGAATACGGCTATGAGCGGACGCGCAAGGTGGGCGGACGGCTGGTCCATGAGAAAGTGTCCAAAACAGGGGGCACGAACGAATATGGAACGGTGGTGGGCGATCGCTTCGCGGTCAGCGCCAAGAGCAGCAAGCTCGATCTCAATATGCTGAAATCTGTGGTCGATTCCATAGACCTCGCGAAGCTCGAGTCCATGAAAAACGCCGGCGTCCAGAAATAAATGAAAAAGGCCGCGCCGAATCGGCGCGGCCGGTCTTCAGATCGGAACTATCGGTGTTCCGAGTACTCATCAGACCGTTCGTGACGCCAGTTCCAATAAGCCCGTTGATCTTCCGGTTTCTTTTTGAGAAGTCCCGAAACGCTTCGCCTCTCCCTTCCAAAACTCTTCTGTACCCAACTGAGCACGACCACCTTACATTTATCAGATGAAATGTCCATGGCTGCTACTATTGGTAATCGTGACCTGCGGCTGTCAACGGCAGCCGGAAGGAAGTCTGATGGCGTCATTTGTAGACGAGTATTTCGATGCGCTTTTCGAATGGAGTCCTTCCACGGCCACCTCGATAGGTTTTCATCAGTACGACTCCAGAATAGAGGACCTATCGGCGAGCGCGATCAACCGGCGGATTGAACGGCTGAAGCAATTACAGTCCGGCTTGATGCGGGCGCGCAGCGGAAGGCTGGCCACTACTGAAGACATCGATGCGCAGATTCTCGATAGCCAGATCAAAGCCGAACTGCTCGATCTGGAAACGCTTCAAACGTGGCGGCACAATCCCATGAACTATGTTGGATTGCCTGGCGGTGCTGTGGACGGCCTTATTAAGCGAAATTTTGCCCCGCCAGCCGAACGGCTACGCTCGGTGATCTCGAGACTCAAGGGTGTGCCGGCGTTAATCGATGCGATGAAAGCGAATGTTCAGAATCCGCCGCACGAATTTACCGATCTCGCATTTCGTATGGCTCATGGTTCTGTTGGATTCTTCAGGGATACGGCGGCAATGTGGGCCAAGGATGCCGCGGGATCTGACACGTCTCTCCTCAGTGAATTTGACGCAGCGAATGCAACCGCTGCGAAATCGCTGGAGGATGCCGCCGATTGGTTAGAAAAAACGCTGCTTCCGAGTTCGAAGGGAAGCTACGCAATTGGGGCCGGCAATTTTTCTAAAAAGCTCCTGTATGAGGAAATGGTCGATACGCCGATTGATCGCTTGTTGGCGATTGGCGAAGCCAATCTGGAAAGGGACTACAACGCGTTTATTGAGACGGCACGGAAGATCGATTCTTCAAAATCTCCAATGGCCGTGATGAAATCGCTGTCTGATGATCATCCGATGGAGGTGAGTCTAATTCCGGATGCGAAGAGGACAGTCGAGGGGCTCATTCAATTCATCAACACAAAGGATATCGTTACAATACCCTCCCAGGTCCGGCCCAACATTACGGAAACGCCGCCTTATGCGCGTTCCGGTACCTTTGCATCGATGGATACGCCGGGCCCATACGAAGAAAAAGCCACTGAGGCCTTCTACTACGTAACACCGCCGGAGAAAGACTGGGATGCTAAGCACAAAGAGGAGCACCTCCGCGCGTTCAATCCAGCGGTCATGACCCTGATCACGATTCACGAAGCATATCCTGGGCACTACGTTCAATTTCTCAACGCGAAACAATTTCCGACCAAGACAAGGAAGATCCTTTACTGCAGCTCGAACGTCGAGGGTTGGGCGCATTACAGCGAGCAGATGATGCTGGACGAAGGCTTCGGCGCCGGCGATCCAAGGATGCGACTGGCCCAGCTTGAAGAGGCGCTCCTTCGTGATGCGCGTTACATCGTGGGAATCCAGCTTCACACCGCAGGCTGGACTGTCGAACAAGGCGCGAAGTTCTTTGAAGAAAAAGCATTCCAGGAGCCGGCGAACGCATACGAAGAAGCGAGACGCGGCGCGTACAATCCGACGTATCTGTATTACACGCTTGGTAAGCTGCAGATCTATAAGTTGCGAGATGATTACCGGAAGGCGAAAGGCGCCAGCTATAGCTTGAAAAACTTTCACGACGAGTTTCTAAAGCAGGGCGGCATTCCGATCAAACTCATACGGCGTATTCTGCTGCCGGACGACGATGGGTCGACGTTGTGAGGAGGCACCCTGGAGGGGTGCGCGGAGATTAGCCAGGGGTACGCGTTTTTTGCGTACCCCTGGGATCGACAGACACGAAGCGCATCGCACCCTGAAGGGGTGTCGAGGATTCCTCGCACCCTGTTCAGGGTGCGCTAATTGCTGGCCAACGAAATCCCGGGGGTACGCAAAGAACGCGTACCCCTGGCTAATTTTCCTGCACCGCTCCGCGGTGCGTTTCTCTCTGTTCCTCTTGATCTTCTGCGCGACCGCTGCAGCGCAGACTCCGCGGGTTTCACTGGTTCCTTTACTCTCCGGTCTCGCCCAGCCCGTATTTCTCACGAATTCCAAGGACGGAACAAATCGTCTCTTCATCGTCGAGCAAGCCGGCCGTATTCGCGTTCTGCAGCCTGGGGCGGCGACGGCCACGCTGTTCCTCGACCTTACATCTCGCGTCTTAGCTGGTGGCGAGCGAGGCTTGCTCGGTCTAGCATTCCATCCGCAATTCTCGACGAACCGCCGGTTGTACGTGAACTACACGCGCCGGCCGGACGGTGCGACGGTGGTTGCAGAGTATCGCGACGGAGTGGAGCAGCGGATTCTGCTCACTATTCCGCAACCGTACGAGAACCACAATGGCGGGATGATCGAGTTCGGCCCGGACGGTTATCTGTACATCGGCATGGGCGACGGTGGATCGGGCAATGATCCTCAGAATCGTGCGCAGGACCTCACGGAGCTTCTTGGCAAAATCCTGCGGATCAATGTGGATGCCGACAGCCGGCCCGAGATTTTCGCGTATGGTTTTCGAAATCCATGGCGGTTTTCATTCGATCGGCTCACTTGGCAACTTTATGTTGGCGACGTCGGACAAAACGCTTACACAGGGAGGCAACTACGGCTGGCGCGTTTGGGAAGGTACCGTCTGCACCGGCCTCGGCCCCGCCCCGTGTTCGGCGCCCGGTTTCATTGCCCCGATTGCCGACTACATCAATACCGGGTCCGACGGACGATGCGCGATCATCGGAGGCTATGTGTACCGCGGCACGCAGGCCAGCTTGCCTTATGGCGCATATATCTACGGAGATCTGTGCTCGGGCGAAATTTTCATGTTGAAGGATGGCGTCCAGACGGTTCTGCTCAACACCGCACTCCAGATTTCTTCTTTCGGAGAAGACGAAGCCGGCGAGCTGTTTGTTTTGGATCTGAATGGTTCCATCTTTCGTCTTGTGAACCCCGACGCCACTAATGCAGCCGAGCGTCCATACGCCATCGGTGACACCGGTGCGTTCGTCACCTCGACCGCGGAGGCTGCGAGTGTATTAAGCGTCGGGTACGCGCGAATCCGAGCGGATGCGGGCCAGAGTATTCCTTCGGGCCTGGCCATCTTTGCGCTCCAGCAGCATGGGGTTCTGGTCTCGGAGGCGTCGGTACCCGCTTCACGACCGATTCTCGCCGGCCGTGTATTCGCAGAGGCAGGTCCGGATGTGAACACGGGTATCGCCCTGGCAAATCCAAACGATCAGCCCGCCATAGTTTCGTTTTATTTGACGGACGTGAATGGAACGGACTTTGGCGCCGGTACGGTAACGATTCCGCCAAAACAGCAGGTCGCAGCCTTTCTGAACCAACCGCCGTTTAACGGAACAAATTCGATATTCGGAACCTTCACATTCACCTCTTCAGTTTCTGTCGGGGCGATCGCGTTGAGAGGTTTCACGAATGATCGTGGGGAGTTCCTAATCACAACATTGCCGGTTGTGGATATCGGAATAACTTTGCCGGAAAGCACAACGATTGCCCATTTCGCCGATGGTGGAGGGTGGACGACGCAGATTGTGTTGGTGAATCCTTCCGACGCGGTGGTTAATGGTAACGTTCAATTCATTAGCCGCGCCGGTCAAATCATTCAAACGATGCCGTACACTGTCCGGCCAAGAAGTGCGACTCGCGTTGCAACCGCGGGTTCCGGTTCCAGCGTACAGACGGGATCGGTACGGATCCTGTCTGCGGTGTCGGCGTTCAGCATCTTTGCCCTGAGATCAAGTGGTGTCACCGTGACGCAGGCCGGTATGCCAACGGCTGCCGCTGGTACTGCATTCCAAACGTATGTGGAAATCGGTGGGGCGATCCGAAGCGGGATTGCAATCGCTAACCCATCGTCCTCCGCGGTGGACGTGAGGCTGGATCTGGCTGGGCGCACGACCACTCTTTCGATACCGCCGAACGGCCAGACGGCGTTGTTTGTGGATGAAGTACCCGGTTTATCGGATTTGGCGGGTCCTTTTCAGGGCGTATTGCGAATTTCGGCGGCAACGCCCGTCGCTGTGACTGCGTTGCGCGGTCACACTAATCAGCGCGGAGAATTTCTGATTACGGCGACGGCGCCTCTGGACGAGTCGGCACGCGCCGGTAATCCCGACCTTCTGTTCCCGCATTTTGCCGAAGGCGCAGGCTACAGCATGCAATTCATCCTGTTTGGCCGTGCGGCTTCAGGCACAATCTCCTTCTTTGATCAAGCCGGAAATCCGGCCTCTCTCGCATTCCGGTAATTCGGGGTCAGACGTCTAAATCACCTAAATTCGCGAACTCAAGCCGCCGGATCCGCGAATTCCACTACGCGAATTTAGGTGATTTAGACGTCTGACCCCGAATTACCCTTTGGCTATGGAGGAACACAAGGTGCAGGAAGTGCGGGAGCCCCACGTGCCAGGCGAGCAAGACCTGGAAAGCCGGCGCACGCAGATGACGATTCTGTTTAGTGATATCAAGGACTCAACGAAATACGCCGCAGAAGAAGGCGATTTCAAATACATGGCGATGATCAACCGGCACAACCGCATCTTATTTCCAGTGATCGAAGCCGAAGGCGGGCGCGTCGTGAAGACGATAGGTGATTCGATTCTCGCCAAATTTCAGGATCCGTTACGTGCGGTGAAAGCGGCGGTTGGTATGCAGCGCGCGCTCTCGAAAGATCGCGAAGGACGAGAGGAAATCGATCAAATACGCATTCGTGTTGGTCTCCATTACGGTATCGGGTTCGATAAAG
>QHXA01000604.1:0-500 GCA_003222755.1 Acidobacteriota bacterium | reverse complement strand
AGCATCAAGCCGAACCCGACCAGGTCCTAATCACCCATGCCTTGCTCGAAGCCGCAAGAAATGCCGCGTATGAGTGCGCGAAGATGGGGCACGTGGACGTGAAAGGTAAGGACAATCCGATCGATCTTTACGCGGTTGCGTGGTCGGAATCTGCGACACAGCAGCTGATTACGGAACTCGAGTTACGACATGAGAAGGAATTCAATGAACTGAAGAAAGAGTTCAATGAACTGAAGACCGCGAAGCATCAGCTGGAACAAGCCTTCGATGCCGCCCGGGAGCAATGGCGCGGCGAACGGCGCGCTTTGAATGCGGAAATCGAGCAGTTGGAAACATCACGTGACAGCGCGTTACAAACGGCCCGCGATGAAATCTCTGAAGAGTTGCAGGCCGAACTGCGGTTTCAGATCGAACAACTCACTCAATCTCATGAGCAGCTCGAGCAAGATCTCGCTTCTGCGCATCAGAGGTTCGAAGCCGAGAGGAACAATCTGAAAGCG
>QHXA01000603.1 GCA_003222755.1 Acidobacteriota bacterium | reverse complement strand
TTCCTTCAACACGCTTTTATGACCAACACACTATTGATGGTGGGCGGTTTCATGCTTGTCGGCTACCAGCTCACCGGATACTTCATCGCACAGTGAGTAAACAAATGATTGAAGAACAACATATCGAAACTGTTCAGTCGCCATCAAAAGCGGCCATCGCGAAGGCTACGGCAATTGCTCTGCTTGTCGCTGCAGTGTTGCTGATCACGGCAGTTCTCCCTGCGGAGTACGGCATCGATCCTCTTGGAACGGGCAAGGCATTACATCTAACAGATCTGGCCAAAGCCGACGTTGCAAAAATCGCCGAAAGCCCAACGCCGCCTGCCTCAGTGAAGACTGGTGAAGCGCAACCCACAATCGCGCCGGTTTTGGAACCCGCACCTGATGGCAGCGCACCGACGATGAAGGGCACGTTTATCGCGCAACCAAATCGGTACAAGATCGACTCCAGAGAAATCAAACTCAAACCGGGTGAAGGGATGGAGATCAAGTACAACATGAAAAAAGGCGCCGGCCTGATCTACTCCTGGGTAGCAAGTGAGAAGTTGCTCTTTGAGTTCCATGGGGAACCAAACGTAAAGCCCGCCGGCAAACAAGGAACGGATTATTACGAGACGTACGAAATTGACAATCAGGTAGGAAAAGATCAGGCACACGGTACGTTCATCGCACCCAGTTCTGGCGTTCATGGTTGGTTTTGGGAAAACAAGAGTGCTAATGAAGTCACGTTAAAACTCGTATCGGCCGGTTTTTATGATTGGATTTTCCAAAACCGCAACGATAAGGAAAGCGCTTTGAAAACGATGGATCCCGATTCCATTCCTGGTCATCCGAAAATTCCGGACGAGGTAATCCACTAGATCAATAAGTAACGAAGAGGCACCGCTCATGATCGGGCGTAAAGGTATACGAGACGCACTGCTGGCAGCAGTGCTGTTCGGTCTGAGCGCTCCGATCGCGAAGATTCTTGTTGGAAATCTCTCGCCGCAATTACTGGCCGGTCTTCTTTACATCGGGTCCGGAATCGGATTAACAATCCTAGCCCTAGTTCGTTCCGGAACTCCCCGCGCCGATCCGGGACTTCACTCGGCCGATATCCCGTTTCTCGCCGGTGCAATCGCTTTCGGTGGAATCGCCGCGCCAGTCCTGCTGATGTTCGGCTTGCAACGAACGCCCGCATCAAGCGCTTCGCTGTTGTTGAATCTTGAAGCCGTTTTCACTGCGCTGATCGCGTGGGCAATCTTTCATGAAAACGTCAACGGCCGCATCGCGGTAGGTCTCTTGGCCATTGTTGCAGGCGGAGGGGTCTTGTCCTGGAACGGTTCGTTCGAGCTCACGGAATATGCCGGTCCGCTTGCAATTTCCGCAGCTTGCCTGTGTTGGGGCGTCGACAACAATTTCACCCAACGGATCTCGGCTGCCGATCCCGTGCGGATCGCGAGCCTGAAGGGTCTGGCAGCCGGGACTGTCAATACGGTGCTCGCCGGTTGGTTGGGGCAATGGCATTTCACCCGACTGATCTGGGTCGCGTTAGCCCTCGGATTTGTGAGCTATGGCTTGAGTCTTGTGCTATACATCCGCGCCCTTCGCGAACTTGGCACTGCCCGCGCTGGTAATTACTTTTCGGTTGCGCCCTTTGTTGGTGCTGTTGCTGCAGTCATTCTGTGGCATGAACCGATTAACCGTGGCCTATTAGCCGCCGGCGCGTTGATGGCAGGCGGAGTGTGGTTACATGTAACGGAACGTCACGAGCACCGCCACGTTCACGAGCTACTGACCCACGAGCATAAACATGTGCATGACGAGCATCATCAGCACCAGCACTCGCCTGACGATCCAGTTGGCGAGCCGCACATGCATCCGCACAGGCACGAGCGCCTTGAACACTCTCATCCGCACTATCCCGACATTCACCATCGGCATCCGCACTGATCTGGCGCAATTGGCCCCCACGGGCCTATGTTTGACACTCACCTGCACTGCGCTGGTCAGCTTCGGGCGCGACTACTGGGGCGCTCCCGTCTCGGCTCACCCGTTTCGGCGGGGAATGGAGGATCCGATCGTCGTATGGCTGCCATCCATTGGCCTCACAGGCATGACGTTCTACACGGGTGAGCGCTTTCCCCAGTGGAAACGGAACCTGTTCGTCGGCGGCCTGCGTGAAGGCGGCATTCCGGGGACGGGGCAGCTTCAGCGGATTGTCTTCAACGAGCGCTGGGAGGAATTGCGGCGCGAACCGATGCTCATGGAGCTCAAGCAGCGTATTCGCGATGTGCGCCAGGGAGAATGATCCGTCGAACCGATATGTCGGGCTCATCTTGAAGCATTCGAACGCAGTGTGAGCAAGTGTGACGCAGTGATTCTTCTTCTCTGGTCTTTTCTTCAGGAGCTTCCATCTTTCGGTCCTCCTCAATGATCAGGATTCGCATCCGAAGTTCGCCGCCGCACGATAGGCTGTCCAGCATTCATTAAAATTGCCTGAAGAGTGCCCCCCTTTTTCTTGGCTGTGTTCAGCAAATTTTCATGTTGGTGCGATAGGATGAACGGCCGTAACTCGACGTAGTCCCGTTCCGGAATCTCGAGGTAGAGTGCGATCTATAGTCAGGCAGCCGAGATCATGAAGGTAATATTTGCCCTTACGATAGTGCTGTTTTGTTCATCTGCTCTGTCTGGCCAAACCGCCACATTACGCGGTCTGATCACGGACGAATCCGGCGCGATCGTTCCGGGCGCAACGATCACGTTCACGAGCAATACTGGAGCTGCGAAAACAAGCATTGCTGGCAACGATGGCTCGTACTCGGCGAGTATGCCGTGCACGCTTCCGCACCTGACCTGACGACCGGCTCAATGAAGGTTGTCATTCGGCCTGGCGTTCAGACACTAAATCTTCAATTGAAGGTAGCTTCAGTCACGCAGCAGGTCACGGTCGAGGATCGCGCCGTTACCGTGACTCCCGAACCTGCGAATAATGCGAGCGCGACAGTCTTGGGGGGCGATGATTTGCAGGCACTTTCCGACAATCCGGATGATCTGATTGCCGAATTGCTTGCGATCGCCGGCCCCAGCGGTGGCCCTGGCGGCGCTTCAGTCTTTATCGATGGATTTACCGGCGGTCAGGTGCCATCGAAAGAATCCATTCGCGAGATCCGTATCAATCAGAATCCTTTCTCATCGGAATACGACAGGATTGGCACGGGACGAATCGAGATATTGACTAAGCCCGGAACGAATCAGTTCCACGGTTCCGAGGGTTTTAATTTCTCAAACGATTTTTGGAATTCACGGAATCCCTATGCACAGCAGAAAGCTCCGTTCTTGCTCAAGGAATACATCGGGAATCTCAGTGGGCCGATGGCCAAACGCGCCTCATTCTTTTTCGATCTGCGTCGCGACGCGGTGGACAATGGAGCGATCATCAACGGCACAACGCTCGATCCCGTCACGCTGGACGTCGTCAATCCATTCACGGACGTTTTCCGGATTCCGCAGCGACGCTTTAGTATCAATCCACGCACCGATTATCAACTTTCTGCGAATAACACTCTGAGTCTGCGGTACAGCTTCACGCATATCGACATTCCTTTTTCGGGAATCGGTAGTTTCAATCTGATTTCACGTGGCCTTCGCACCACGACGATAGCTCATACGATCCAGGCCACGGATACTGCGGTTTTCGCGGAAAACATGGTGAATGAGATGCGTTTCCAGTTTTCTCGATCGCACAATGAAACCACGCCGAACACAGTTGGCCCTGCTCTGCAGGTGCTTGGCGCGTTTAACGGTGGCGCATCGCCGGCGGGCCGATCATTCGATACGCAGAACAATTACGAATTTCAGGATTACATGACCGTCGTTCACGGAACCCACAGCTGGCGATTTGGTGCGCGGTTACGTCGGCAATCCGATGACAACATTTCACCGCAAAATTTTGCCGGCACCTTTACATTCGGTGGCGGCACAGCACCGATGTTAGATGCGAACAATCGTCCCGTACTGGACTCTTCAGGACAGCCGCTGTTGGCGCCGATTACGTCCATCGAGCGGTATCGACGGACGGTGTTTTTCCAAAAGCTCGGTTTTTCTTCTTCGCAGATTGCAGATCTCGGCGGCGGGGCCACGCAATTCAGCATCGTCGCGGGCGATCCAGGTCTGTCAGCAAGTCAGTTCGATCTCGGCTCGTTCCTGGGCGATGACTGGAAGTTGAGGCGGACACTGACATTGAGTCTTGGGTTGCGGTACGAGAGGCAAACCAACATTCGCGACCAGAATGATTTCGCCCCTCGCATCGGTATCGCATGGGCAGCACGTCCGAAGACGGTTGTGCGGGCCGGGTTCGGGATCTTCTACGATCGCTTTGCATTGGCAAACACGATGATCGCACTGCGCCGCAATGGCATCCGGCAACAACAATACGTGATCACGAATCCGGATTTCTATCCTTCCATTCCTCCGATTTCCTCACTGGCAGCATTTCAGTCTGCACAGATTCGCGAGCAAATAAGCCCAACCCTTGTGACTCCGACGTATTACCAATCCGCCATTAGTCTTGAGCGCCAGCTGCCGCTCAACACAACGGTTGCGATCACATACGCAAACTCGCACGGTCTGCACATGCTGCGATCGCGGAATGTCAATGCACCGCTCTTGGGCACGTATGATCCTGCCGTGCCGGGCAGCGGCGTGTTTCCGTTCGGACCCGTGGGCGCTGTTTTTCTCATCGAATCCTTGGGCTTGTACAACCAAAACAGCTTACGGTGAATGTGAATTCGAGGGCGAACAAGTATGTCTCGCTCACGGGTTCATACACACTCAATCGGGCCCTGAGCAACACGGATGGAGTCGGTACTTTCCCATCGAACCCGTACAGCTTTGAAGGTGAATATGGACCAGCCGCGACGGACGTGCGCCACCGCATGAGCTTGGGTGGATCGGTCAATACGAAATGGAATGTTGCGTTCAGTCCGCTGCTGAATGTGGCGTCCGGACCACCGTTCGACATCACGGTCGGCCGCGACATTTACGGAACAACGCTGTTCAATGGACGACCGGGAATTGCACCAGATCCGAACAAGCCCGGTTTAGTCCAAACATCGTATGGCTTGCTCGATCCGAATCCGAGCCCAGATGAAACGATCCTGCATCGAAACTATGGGCGTGGTCCCGGTACCATTTCCATCAACTTGCGAGTTACCAAGACCTTTAGCCTGGGTCCGAAACCGTCGCAGGCCGCACAGGCTGGTTCAGGAAGCGATAAGCGGCCTTACAGTCTGAGCATCGCGATGGCAACACGAAACCTTCTCAATCACACGAATCCCGGACCAATCATTGGTAACATCACATCACCTCTATTTGGTCGCGCAAATCAGCCTTCCGGCGGAGGAGGCTTTGGCGGGTTCTCCGAGGCGGCCAACAACCGGCAGCTCGAGCTGCAGACGCGGTTCACGTTCTAATAAGGATGCAGATCCAATGAATACCATCCTGCGATTCTCATTTTCTGCCACGTTGATGGTATCGCTGATCTCCGCACAGATCCTTCAAGCGCAGGTGCAAGGGAATCTCGTCATTAACGGAATCGTCCAAGACCAAACTCGAGCTGCTTTCCTGGGGGCCCAAGTCGATTTGCTGAAGGATGGGGAACAACAAGGCACGGTGATAACCGACGCTTCGGGCTCGTTTCGTTTCGATAGACTCCAGCCCGGGAACTACGAACTTCGCACGCAGAAAGAGGGCTTCAAGACAGATATTTCTAAAGTCACGGTGGGAAGCCGATCGCCAGGTCGGCTGCGCATCGTTCTCCCGATCGAAGCTCTGAATCAGCAGATCACCGTCAATGATGACACGGGAGATGTCAGCACAGACGCTAGTGAAAACCGAGACGTGGCCGCGGTGGACCGGCAGGCCCTGGATAATTTACCCATCTTCGATCAGGACGTTATCGCCACAATGTCTCGTTTTCTCGACAGCAGCGCACTAGGAACTAACGGCGTTACGGTGATTGTCGACGGCATCCAGACGAGCTCGGCCTTATCAGCATCGGCGATCCAACAGGTGACGATAAACCAGAACCCTTACTCCGCCGAATATAACCGACCAGGACGCGCGCGTATCGAGATCACGACCAAGCCGGGCTCGTCCGAATATCACGGAACCATGAACTTCCTATTCCGCGATGCGCGTCTGAACGCGCGCGATCCCTTCGCAATAGCAAAGCCGGTAGAGCAGCGACGCATTTTCGAAGGCAGCCTGCTCGGACCAATCGGTGACGGAAAAACGACTTCGTTCATGATCACGGGTAACCGCCAGGAGGAAGATAACCAAGCGATCGTATTTGCTGAAATGCCAGCCGGCCTTGTGCATGAGAATGTTCCGGCTCCTCAGCGGAATACCGACTTTTCCATCGAGATGAACCGCCAGTACAGCGATAAAACGACATACTCTATCCGATTTCACTATCGAAACCTGAAGGTCAATAATCAAGGGATCGGGGGCGTCAACCTGCCTGAGGTTGCAGCGAATTTTCACGATCGGGAAGATCAGCTTTTTTATACTCAAAAAACTGCATTCTCCGACGCAATTGTGAATCAGTTTCGGATCCTCATCGCCAGACAGCACACTCCGACAATGAGTGTTCAATCTGGACCG
>QHXA01000602.1:3492-3690 GCA_003222755.1 Acidobacteriota bacterium | reverse complement strand
GGCCCGCGGCCGCGCCCATAGACGCGAGCAGGACCGGCAGTGTCGAGGTCACGGCTTCATGACTGAGGTCACTAAAGAGTGATGCCAGGCCGATCCCCAGCACGGTTGAGCTGAACCAATGCCCACTAACTGGAGCGATTGACGCTGGTTGCGATTTAATTGCTACAGATCTTTCCGCAATTCTTGAATGCTTATCGC
>QHXA01000602.1:0-3282 GCA_003222755.1 Acidobacteriota bacterium | reverse complement strand
TCAACTCATGCCAGGCGTTTCGATCAAGTTGAAATGGTTTGTTCCGGTCGCTGAACCGTAAATTTCGCCGAATGCCGTTGTGGAATTCCCAGATCGCGACGTTGTTTTCCGTATCGTTGTAACGAACAGCCAGCCAATCGCCATTGGGCTTCACATTGAAGAGGATTCCGGAAGCGCGATCCGCGTCGCCTGAAATCGTTTTGAACTTTAGACTGATCGTGCCGTTCGTGAAATTGTCCACACCTTTAAGGACTGCAACAGGGTAGTAGGCGAACTGTTTCGCGTTATCCATGAGCTCTTCATTCGAGACGCCGTACAGCCGGCGCGCACTGGCAACAAGCAGCTTCGTCGGCGTGTCTTTACTCGCGACCCACGGACGGCCGTCAACCATGATGACTTTATCGGATCCATCCTGCGCCACGAGCCAGGTACCGACGATCGGCTCGAATGTCGCGGGCGGCTTGCCGACCTGTTCCTTGCTGAGATCCACCTTGGTCTCGGCTGCATCAATTTGGACCGCCAGAAAAACCGCCGTAAACAGAATCGCTCCGCATATTGTCCGTACTCTCATCTCAGTCTCCTCTTTAGAAAAATGCTCAAAACCACGATCAGACTTGGCCAGACGCCATAAAAGATGAGGGCGGCGCCACGTGGCCGAACCGCGAGCGGATGGCCGCGAAACACGTTTTCGTCCCCCTCTGTTGGCGGCATTAAGCCGGCAACGGAATAGATTGTTTCCAGAACGCCTTCAGCCGTGGTTACGCGGCTCATCTCCTTCCGGCCATTCAACTCGTACCAGATCTCCCCGTAGTGTTCGCTGGTTTGCTCGAATAATCCAATCGAAGTGGCCGACACGTAATCAACCCGCAGGTTCGGCATGATCCGGCGCAACTTCGAAATCGCCTGGCGTTCGAGATCGATCCGGCGCGGATCTTCCGGTGCAAGATGCGCTTCGATTCGGAGCGGCTCTCGTATCTGTCGAAGCGCTTGTTCGTCTGCCTCGGAGAATGAATTCATGCGATTCTCCGACGCATCCACGCTCGCTGTGACGAAGCTGCAGCACAAGAGGACTGCAGCGGCCGCCGTGCCCAGCGCAACGGACTCGTACACTCGATGGCGCACGGGCACACCCAGCCGAAGCCAAATGGCCGCCAATGCAAGACCAGCTACTGCGAGTGTCAGCGCAATCAGGACGACATCCACTCTGATGAGACCATGTTGAAACTCGGCCACCATTGCCGTGGGGGTATAACCGGCGATGCGTTCCCAGATACCTCCTTGTACGGCCGCGATGAAATTCATGATCCAGGTCCCAACTGTCACACTCAGTGTCAGGATCGCCGCCGTCGAGGGATGCTCAGCCAGCGACGCCATTGCCGCGGCGAGGGCAATAGTGAGTCCCGCGTTGAGCATGTGGCCGCCTGCGATAGTCATCAGTTCAGGTGTGTAGATGCTGCCCCCATACATTTTCCAGAGCACCACAGCCACAGCCGGCGCTAGCAAAGCAATCAGCCAACCCACAATGAGAATGATGAACTTCACACCAATGCGAACAAATGATGGCAAGTGATGTTGCATCTCCAGCTTCAACGCCCCGCTCTGCCGGTCGGCGGAAACGACACGGATTCCGACGAACGGCAGCAGGAAGGCCGCGGCCAATTCACAGGCGCTGAACGTCGGAGCCCAAATGCCCACGAGCGGAGAAAATGCCTCGCCCACTCCGGCGGATGTGCCACTGAGGCCGCTAGCTTCAGCGTAAGTGCGCATTGCACTGATGAACGACACACCGACCAGCGGACCCATAGCGATGAGGAGGCACCACCATGCCCGCGATGACACCAACTCGCGCCACTCTTTGTTGAAAAGCCAGCACACTTCATTTCTACGTGAGGGCAAGAAACACCTCTTCGAGACCCGGCGAACCGTTTTCGCGGCGTGAGCCTGCAATCGTAGACAATTCTTCCAGTGTCCCTTCACCGCGTACGCGGCCACTGCTGAGAAGAACGAAGCGATCGCAAACTCGCGCGGCGTCGTTGATCTGGTGGATCGACAGGAAAAGGGTTCGGCCTCTGCGAACATGTGCTCGGAGTATCGCAGCAACTTCTCGCGTCTGGCGCAGATCGAGTCCGTCGAACGGCTCATCTGCCATTAATACCGGCTGCGGTGTCATCAATCCAATCGTGAGAAGAACGCGTTTGCGCTGGCCTTTTGAGAGAGTGCCTATAGCTTGGCGTAGCAGCCGTTTGAGATCGAGTTGTTCCACCAGTTCATCGCGAATGGATCGATTGCCCCCGAAGAACCCGATCGTAAAATCAAGAGCCCAGCCGACGGACTGAGCGGGCCAGGGCGCGATCGCGTCGGGGAGGTAGAACAAGATGGGCAAAAGCTCCGCAGGACGGATCGGCCGGTCTTCGATAAGCACTGTACCGCTGTCGGTCGGCAATATGCCGGCGAGACATTCAAACAGCGTCGTCTTGCCTGCGCCGTTTGGACCAATCAGTCCCAAAACTTCTCCTGCACGCACTTGGAATCCGACATCTGTCAATGCGGCGAAGCGGCCAAAGCATTTGTGAATACCGTTTACCTTAAGAACGGTCGATGATTCCCACGGGATTTTCATTGAGCCGGACCCCCGCCGCCTTGGAATCGTCCGTATCGCAGCGCAAGTGTGGGCAGCACCAGCAGATTGAGAGCGGTTGAAGTGATCAGACCAGCCAGGATCACAATCGCCATGGGTCCTTCAATTTCGCGGCCGGGATCGCCGCTTCCAATGGCGATCGGGAGCAGGCCGAGTGCTGCGACGAGCGCGGTCATGAGAACAGGAAGAAGCCTCTCGGAAGCTCCGCGCAGCGCCGTTTGAAGACCCCACGACTCACCCTCGACGGCAACCAGATGTTCAAAGTGTGAAACCATCATGATCGAGTTCCGTGTGCTGATGCCAAACAACGTGACCAGTCCGACCAGTGAACCAAGCGTAAGCCAACCCCCGCTGAAGAAAATGGCCAGAACACCTCCAGCCAATGCAAAAGGCAGGTTCGCCAAAACCAGAATGAGATTTCGCACATTGTGAAAAGCCATTGCAAGGAGCAGCAGTATGGCAACACCAGCGATGACCGACGACCCCAGGATTTCCTGCTGTGATTGGGCCTGCGCCTCCGCTGTTCCCGTGAAGACTGGGTAAACGCCAGCCGGAAACTGAATCTCCTTGGAGATGCTTTGTTTCGCTTCTGCGACAAATGAAGTCACATCGCGGCCCGTAACGTTCGCCGAGACCGATTGGCG
>QHXA01000601.1:6579-7043 GCA_003222755.1 Acidobacteriota bacterium | reverse complement strand
ACATCCGGCGTACCGTTTGCGTAGATCGAATGGCGTCCGACACCGGTTGAGAACGTTCCAACCGTAATTGGCACACCACTGTTCAAATTGACAATCCAGCTCATCGACCAGTCTTCCAGAATTCGCGCGAGCGCTCCGGTGCTGCCGCTAAACAGAAGTCTGTTGGGTCCCATGGGCAGCGTAAATGTTCCGTTGGTCCGGAAGTCGTGCGTGACATTGTCCGGCAGCGGCGCGTAATCCGCGTGACGATCTCTCGGATCCGTAAACGTGGTCCCAACTTGGCCGAAGATGCCGAGGTTCTTGCTCCAGGTGTAGGTGGACTGGAGATTGATTCCGTGGGTCGGCCTCATCGTGAAAGAAGCAGACAGCGAGTGATAGTTGTTGGTATTGCTGCTGGCAAGCATGTGCGCCGATCCGAACTGGGGATTGGTCCGAATGAAGTTTTCCGGGAATCCGTTGAACCG
>QHXA01000601.1:0-6439 GCA_003222755.1 Acidobacteriota bacterium | reverse complement strand
CGCAGTTTGCGGCACGCCACTGACCACCGTTCCGACAGCTCCGAATCCGGTTCCCGCGATGTTGATGCCGTTGAACATTCGGTTCAACAAGTCCGATTCGCCGCCCGCACGGATGGCGTCGAAGGCTTCCTTTAGGCCGTTCGTGAGGTAATTGGGCTGATTGATTTGAAGCTGCGCGTTCCATTGCTTGCGGCCCAGAGTGCCGAGGTATCGCATATCGACAGTCATATTCGATCCGACACTTCGCGTTACCGATAACGTGATGTTCTCAACGTAAGGATTCACGAGACCCGGCTGCGGGATGTAGACCTGCTGTGTCCGGTCCGACAGAGGCACCGGTTGCATCGGTTTGATGATCTGGGGCACCGGAACCACAGATGGGAGCTTCGTCAGATCCAGATACGCATTGGCCCCGCTGTCACCTTGATAATTGGCGGCGAGCGTACTGCCCGGGGTGACCTGGGTCTGCGTGAGTGAGTTGAATGAAGGAAGTCCGTTATAGGTGATCTGGTATCCACCGCGTACCGTCGTTTTGCCTGCCCCGAACCACGGGACCTGCCATGCGAAACCAATCGCTGGACCAAAATTGTTCCAGTCGTTCGGGAAAAACGACTTGTTCGGATTTGGAGAATTCTTTCCAACATATTCGAACACGGTAGGTTCGGCGCGGATGCCGGGATTCCACCAGCCATCCCAGCTTCGTCCGGAGACGCCGAAAATGGCTTCGGGACCTTTCGTTGGCAGCGGCATCATCCCAAAACCGTCATAGATGGATCCGTACCAATCCCAGCGGAGTCCAAGATTCAATGTGAGACTGGGCAGCACCTTCCAATCATCTTTGAAAAAGAAACTGAACTCATTCCTGTGAGTATCGCGAATTCGCGCAGGAAACGTCTTGTAGTCCTCAAACCGGTCGAGGTTCTTCGGATCTTGCATGTAGTAGAACTGCGTCACCTGAGCCAGCGATCCGGACAGGAAACTCAGCAGATTTCGCATCCGCTGGTTGTTTCCTGTGGTCGTTGTGCCGGCCAGTCCCGGCATATTTGTGCTGCTGATCGCTGTCGCCGGTATTGAAGCGTTCGGAGCGTCCCCGCCGATCGCGCGCGGGATACTGGTCGTTCCGACGCCCGAGTCTTGCCCGTTGGAGTGGGAGTAGCGAAGTTCGCCGCCAAATTTGAACGAATGTTTGGATTTGGTCCAGCTGAGCGAATCCGCAAACGTCAACTGATTGGTGACATCGTTGTACGTGGATGTCGTGTTCAGCAGAGAGCTCTGGAAGTTTGTTTGGCCGGCACCCAGTCCGACAAATGTTGGAAACCCTCCGAAGTTGGGAAAGAACGACTGGGCAGCGGCACCTGTCTTCGGGTCGGTCAGACCATTGAAGCTGTTACCGCCGGTGCGCCGGTTTCCCGAACGGAATTCGTTCACGATGTTCGCAGCCAGCGTGGATGTGAAATTCAGCGCGAGAAGCTGCGGTCTGCGAAACCGCTCGCCGCGGAAGCCCGTTGGCAATGTCTCAAAATTCGCAGTACCGTAGGAATATTCGTAGGTGTAGGTGCCACTCAGCTTGTGCGCCTGGTTGAAATTGTGATCGATCCTGACGTTCGCTTGTTTCCGACCAAGCATGTCCGGACGGGTGAGACCGTTATCATTGAGCTGAAATATGCTTTCGCTGCCGTTACGCTCGTTGCGGGTCCATCGATATCCGGCAGTGTTCAGGCCATCGCCGATGTCATAGTTGTTCGGCGCGGGCATGGCGCCCATCATTTTTGTCACAAAGCCCGTCGGGTCCAAGGCCCGGCGGTTCGTGTCCCAGGGCGCGCCTTGTGTTTGGGCATCGGAACAATCCGCCCGGGCGGGATCGTTCGCGATCCGGCCGAACACGCTCTGGTACCGAAGCGCTCCGTTGAAAGAACTCCCATCTGGATTGAGTGACGGCCGAACGGGATTGCCCAAACCGTCCACGACAGCGATTGTCGGAGTGGCTGTAGTGGACTGCGTGATGTGGAGGGCATTTCCATTGTTCCAGCTATCGAAGTAGCGGAATACGCCGTTGCGCGCGCATGGCGTGAGAACCAGCGCGTTGGGGGTCGTGCGAATGTTGACCAGTGCCTGATCCCACAACGCGAAGAAGAACGTTTTGTTCTTCACGATAGGGCCGCCATAGCTGCCGGTGAAGGTGTGGACGTTGTGCCAATCCGGCGAAGTGGGTTTCCACGCCCCGGTCCTCGGGTCGATGTCATTGTTATGATCCCAGGTGTTTGCATCGAGCGCGCTGTTTCGGACGTTCCAGACGGCAGTGCCATGGAACTGATTGGTGCCGGATCGCGTTAGAAATTGAAGCTGTGCATTGCCCCGGCCCATCTCGGCATCAACGGGCGCGACAATAATTTTTACCTCCCCGATCAGCTCTGGGCTCATATGAGTCGCCGTAAGCGCGTTTGCCGTCCATCGCGCTCCGCCGGACGCCTCGACGCCATCTCGTTGTATGTTCGTTGTGCCGAAGCCGGAGAGCCCGGCGAAGCTTGCGCGAACACCGTTGGCCTCTACGTTGACACCGGGGATCAAACGGTACAGGTCCATGACGTCGTTCGCGATGTTCGGTAAGGCTTGCAAGCTCGTCTGCGAAAGCACGCCGCCAATCGACTGACTCGAGGTTGCCAACACGGTGTCCGCCGCAACAGTTACTTCAACTTCTGTGTTCAGGCCACCTACAAGAAGCGTGAAGTTCAGACGAACCCGTTCGGCATTTCCAAGTTGAACGTTCGTGAACGTCTTGATCTGAAAACCGGGCAGGACCGCGCTCACTTTGTACATACCCGGCAACAGACTGGCAAAGTTGTATGCCCCGGCTTCGTTGGTCAACACTGTCGTGACCACACCGGTCGCATTGTTTGTGGCCGTGACTTCGACGCCCGGAAGCACCGCGCCTGTGGCATCTCCAACTGTCCCACTCACAGTCGCATTACTAGACTGACCGAACGCGTTAAGGGATATGGACAGACAGAGAACGCCAAAACCGATGACAAGTCTTTGCATGATCTCCTCTCCCCCACGAAGAAAGTGTTGGGTGTGGATACGACTTTGCTTCGGCTTGTGTCAAGGAAAAAGCCGGGGTGAATGGATGCGGCAGCCGCTCCATTTTGCGCACGCCGGAGGCGTGTCAGGAAATTAGCCGGAGTTAAGCGAGCGGGCCTGGAAAGGGTGCGAGGAATCCTCGACACCCCTTCAGGGTGCGGATTCCTGAGTTGTCGATGTATTCCAGGGGTACGCAAAGAACGCGTACCCCTGGCTAATTTCCTAGCACCGCTCCGCGGTGCGCAGCCGCGGAGCGGCGGCAGAATCCTACGCGGCTGAACCCGATTAATCCTTAGGAATTGGAACGGGAGTCGATGAAGCGCTACCCTGCCCGTTTGTAAGGCTGATCGTGACGGCGTCAATCATGCCTGCATCGCCTTGTACGCTGAACAACTGCTCAAACACAAATGAACTGCCGAAGGCGGTGGATGCGGCGCTTTTATACCAGGCGTCGAATTCGGGTTCGACATTCCGCACCAGGTTCACGTGTTGAATACCTGCCGGCGTTCTCACATCGAATGCGAACTCCGCATTGCTCAGTTTACGTTCTGGCGAGTAGCCCGTTATCTGAACTCTCAAACCGTTAAGTGTCCGCTCCGCTGCGAGGTTGGTCAGCTTCGGAGCGGTCGGCGGGATCGTGACTGTCGCAACAGGCAAGCCTGCCGGACCACTGTCGATATCCGCTGTCACTGAGACGGTACCTGAGACGGTACCGGTCAGCAACAAAACCGGTGCCGGGAATACGGCAGTCGTGGTGTTCGGCGGAATCGTAAAAGGCACTGTCCTCGAGCCGGTCGAAAACAGAACTGCGGGGTCGTCGGCCGGTATGACACTGTTTGATGCGAATGCAATCTTCAACGAACCCGAGACCGGATTGGGTTGCACCGCAGATAACGATAATCCAATCGGCACCTGTTGAGCCGGATTCATCATCGCCGGCACATTCAGAGAAAGCGATCCAAGCGGCGCGGCGGCAATGGAAAGCCTGAAGACCTTGCTCGCTTTCAGGCCGGAATTGTCTGAAGCCTGCACCGTAATTGTGAACACTCCCATATCGGTAGGTGTGCCACTGATCAATCCTGAGCTCGAGAGGTTCAACCCATCCGGCAGGTTGCCGCCACTCAGAATCCAACTGTATGGCGCTGTGCCGCCACTGGCGTTCAGAGTCGCAGTGTAGGACACCGATGCCGTTCCGTCGGGAAGTGTCGGTGGCGTGGTGATAACGAATCCCGCGCTTACTTCGAGCCTGAATAGTTGCGTTGCGATTTGTTGGGGTGTGCCGCCCGTGGCCTGAACTGTGAAATCAAATGTACCGGCCGACGTTGGCGTGCCGCCGACAAGACCACTCGAAAACAACGTAATACCGGTAGGAAGATTTCCCGAAACGACAGACCATGTGAGCGGATCAGCAATCGACGCTTGAAGTTGCTGGGAGTAGGAAGAGGCCACTACCGCAGTGGGCAGTGGCGATGTGGTCGTAATCGTCAGGCCTGCTTGAACCGTCAGCGAAAACGGTTTTGAGATTACGGCTGCATTTGCTTCGGAGACTTGAATCGTAAAGTTGAGGGTTCCGGCAGTCGTCGGCGTCCCCGACAAGGTTCCACCCGAAGAAAGTGTCAAACCTACTGGTAGAGTGCCCGCTGTGATCGACCAGGAATAATGAGGCACGCCGCCCGATGCCCCGAGCGTAACGGAATAGACGCCGCCCACGGTACCGGCTGGTAACGGCGAAGCCGTCGTAATCGAAAGCGAAACTGGCGCCGCATTAATCGTTATCGACAGAAGTTTGGATGCTGTTTGCGAGCCGCTGTCGGCCACTTGAACCGTGAAATTTGATGTAACAGGCGCCGTTGGTGTCCCGCTGATGACGCCGGCTGAAGACAGCGTCAAACCTGCAGGTAATGGTCCGGAGATAAGCGACCACGTGTACGGCGCCGCCGCACCCGTCGCCGTTAACGTTTGAGAATAGGTCGCACCGACTGTACCGGTGGCTAAAGGCGAAGTGGTGACAATCGAAAGCAGTTCTGGAGTAACTGTTATCAAAAATAGTTTGGTCGCTGTTTGCGAAGCGCTGTCGGTCACCTGAACGGTGAAGTTTGCCGTCGTTGCCGCCGTCGGGGTCCCTCTGATCACGCCAGCTGCAGCCAGCGTCAACCCTGCAGGCAACGTTCCCGACACAAGCGACCACGTATACGGCGCCCTGCCACCAGCCGCAGTCAAATTTTGAGAATATGAGACACCAACGGTGCCTGCCGTTAATAGCGAATCTGTTGTGATCGAAAGTGTGGGTACATTAACTGTGATGGAAAGTGCTTTGGTTGCGGTTTGCGAAGCGCTGTCGGTCACCTGAACGGTGAAGTTCGCCGTGGTGGTCGTCGCTGGTGTCCCGCTGATCACGCCAGCTGCAGACAGCGTCAAACCCGCGGGTGGTAAGCTCCCCGATGCCATCGACCATGTAAAGGGCGCCGTGCCACCGGTGGCCGTCAATGTTTGGGAATAGGAAACGCCCACTGTGCCTGCTGCTAAGGGCGAGGTCGTTGTGATCGAAAGTGGCACTGCGTTTATTGCGATGGAAAGCGCTTTGGCTGATGTTCGCGATGCGCTGTCGGTCACTTGCACGGTGAAGGTCGCTGCGATGGCAGCAGTAGGTGTACCACTGATCACGCCAGCGGCGGATAACGTCAGGCCCGCCGGTAGCGTGCCCAACGCAATCGACCATGTATATGTCGGGGTGCCACCGGTGGCCCCCAGAGTCTGGGAATATGCCGCCCCGACGGTTCCGGCCGGTAGCGGTGACGCCGTCGTGATCAAAAGCGGCGGCGGATTTATTGTGATGGAAAACACTTTCGTCGCCGTTCGGGAACCGCTGTCGGTGACTTGAACAGTTAAGCTCGCTGTATCAACGGCAGTCGGCGTGCCGCTGATCACGCCAGCTCCGGACAGCGTCAAGCCTGCAGGCCACGTGCCTGATGTCAGCGTCCAGACATACGGCGTTGTGCCGCCGGTGGCCGCCAAACTTTGGGAATAAGGTGTGCCCACTGTGCCTGCTACTAAAGGCGAGGTGGTTGTGATCGAGAGTGGCGCTGGGCTAATTGTGATCGACAACAATCGGCTCGTTGCAGTGCGCGCGGCGCTATCAGTCACACGGACCGTGAAACTGAAACTTCCTGCGGCGGTGGGCGTGCCGCTGATCGATCCTGTCGCAAACAGTGTGAGTCCTCCGGGTAAGGACCCGGAGTCAATGGACCAGGAGTAGGGCGGCGCCCCACCAGTGGCTGTCAAAACTTCAGAATAGTCTTGACCAACCGTACCCAGGCCCAGTGACACCGTTGTGACCGAGAGTGCGCCAGCGCTGATGACG
>QHXA01000600.1 GCA_003222755.1 Acidobacteriota bacterium | reverse complement strand
GGATGAACGCCGTCTGACCATCAAAATTCACCCAGTTGGCGCTGACCTGAAAGAAGCCGCGGAAAGGCGTCGTATTGACTTGGGCATTCGGATTGGCGCCGCGTGCCAGGAGTGCTTTGATCAGGTCCATCGGATCGCGATTATCCGGAAGCGGCGGAGCCGTGTCGCGCGTGAAATCCGGATTTCGCCGTTCAACAGCGGCAAACAGGGGTGTGCGTTTATAAAAGTCGTCGGCCGCATTTGGGTCTGCACCTTTTTCCAGGAGGAATAACGCAAGCTCGATGTGATTATTGATGATCGCGACGACAAGCGGACGCGTTCCATTAGCGGACGGCCGCTCGAGGTCGGCGCCGGCCTCCACGAGAATACGCGTTATTTGCAGGTTGCGGTCTCTGACAGCGAAGTGCAAGGCCGCCATCGCTCCGGAGGGGCTCGGCATAGCCCGCGCTCTGTACATTCCCGGTCCGTGTGCGCCGATGTCGCCGGATTTTGCTTCCGGCTTTCCCGAAGTTCCGTCCGGAGTTTCTATTTTCGTCTGGGCGTTGATGTCTGCGCCACGCGCAAGCAGCAGATTGACGACGTCGGAATGGTTCTCCAAAACCGCCCACATCAGCGCCGTCTGTCCACGCACGGACTCTTTGTCATTGATCGATGCGCCGCGATCGAGCAGAAGCTTCACTGCATCCACGCTCCCGCTTCGAGAAGCGGTCATCAGCGCGGTTTCGCCGCCGGGATTTGCAGAATTCGGATCGACTCCGGCACGCAATAACAGCTCGATCATTGCTGCACTCCCATTTTCACAGGCAAAGTAGAGCGGCGTTACGGCATAACGGGTGGCAGCGTCCGGTTTTGCGCCGGCGCGAATCAGGATTTGGGCGGTCTCGAGGTCGTTCTGGCGCACTGCCCAATGAAGCGCGGTCATGCCGTCGGCCTGCGTTGCGTTGACGTCGGCCTTTTGTTGCAGAAGCGCTCGTACTGTGTCTCGCTGCGACCGCATAACGGCATCCGCCAACCGCGCATCACCGCCGGCGGCAAATGCCACGCTGACAGCCGACAGAAGAAGAGTAGAAATAATCCCGCGCATAAACCGCGATCCTCTTGAAAAATTTGGAAGAGCTTATGTTATCAGGAGGCCATTCTGCAATTTCAGAATCTTTCGGCGCTGGCGGTGGTAGATGAGCTCCCGCACCGCTTCGCGGTGCGGGTGCGGAATTGTCCAAACTCCAGAGCACCTCAGAGCGGTGCGGTGCGCGGCCCTACAGTTTCACAGGAACACAGAACCGGTCGAAGGCTTCGGTAAGATCTTTTGCGATGGCTGCCGGATCTCGGCCCTCGATTTGATGCCGTTCCAACATGTAGAGGATTTGGCCGTTTTGAAGAATTCCGATCGACGGCGAAGACGGAAAATAGCCCTTGAAATAGCTCCGCGCTCGATCGGTTGCTTCGATATCAGCGCCGGCGAAAACAGTCACGACTTTGTCCGGCACGACCGAATGCTTCAAAGCCATTCCAATGGCGGGCCGGGCAAGCCCGGCAGCGCATCCGCATACCGAATTCACAACAACCATGACTGTGCCTTTGGTGTTGCGGATCACGTCATCTACTTCTTCGGGGGTACGAGTTTCCTCGACGCCAAAGCGTGTCAGGTCCTCGCGCATAGGTTTGATCAATATTTCCGGGTATGGCATGTGGAGGAGTTTAGCACAGCTCGGATTAAGGAAGCTGTGTATAGCCTCTCCGGTGCGTGACTTTCCATCGGGGATCACGCGCCTTGACCTCGATGGTGCGGACGATCGGCAGCCCGTTCGCCGGCTCATTCGATGAGTGATATCCCAGCACGTACTGGTTCCGCGCCTGTTCGGTAATGCGATTGAAGGCGTTCTCCATCGCACCGGTAGTCAATCCCCGGTATTCGTCGCCACCAGTAGCGCGCGCGAGTGAACCCAGCACGCCAAAACGGCCTTCGAATGCTGCGCCATCCGTTGTGACGGCATACAATTCAATATTGTCGCGCAGCAGAAGGTTCGTGATCTCTTCATAAGTGTGAGCGTTCGTCCCGGAGACCTGTCCGTCCGACACAATGAAAATGATCTTTCTCCGATCCGCTGGTCGCGCCTCCAACGCTTTGCCCGCATCATAAAGAGCATCGTAAAGCACTCGGCTGGGCTCCACTTTCCGGGAGCGCACTGTGGGAAGTGTTTCCGTCGGCGGCCGCATGGTGGAGTCTGCTGCTCCGCCGTATCCACCACCGCTGTTGAAAACTCCTAAGAGTAGTTGAAGGATCTTTGGAGCTGTTGGCGCAGGGGTCCCGGACGGTACGGTCGGCGGTTGTCTGGCCGCAATCGTTTTAACGATTTCAAAGCTCTTCTCAATTCTTTCATGATCGTTAGTGAAGTCGGACAACTGGAATACGAAGTGATCGTACCGGAATGAAGCCATCTCATCGAATTCGCTGAAGCCAGCGGTGATCGATATAAATAAAGGCACGAGGCGACGCATCGAAATCCCACCCATGCCGGTGTCCACGATGATGGCTGCGGACAACGGCTGAGGATCGGCAGAAAAATTCGAAATCGTCTGCGGGATACCGTCTTCAAGAATCGTGAAGTCGTTTTGCGTGAGCCCGCCCACCAGCTTCCCTTTGTCATCGCGAACGGAAGTCGGCACGACCACCAGATCCACCGTCGTCCGAACTTGGTATTTCTGTGCGTGTAGGAACGGAAGCAACGCGAGAGTGGTGATCAGAATCGCAATATTTCGTTGCACGTGCCGTTTGACGTGAATTCCTGGGTCAGGTTGGGACGATTCCCTCATGTGCTAGAATCCTCCACCTTAAGCCATAAAAACAACGTTTCGGGGGTGCAGATGTCTTTAAAGGGCAAATACGCGCTGATTACAGGCAGTTCGCGAGGTATTGGTCGGGGAGTCGCATCGAAGCTCGCCGAGGCCGGAGCTCATGTTGCTGTTCATTACTACCAGAATGAAATCGCCGCAAAGCAGACGCTCGCCATGATTCGGGATCGCGGATCTGAAGGTTTCATCGTGCAAGCCGATACCACCAAGCCAGACG
>QHXA01000574.1:10869-11578 GCA_003222755.1 Acidobacteriota bacterium | reverse complement strand
CTTTTGATGGCAGTTCGATGGGCAGGGTCGTGGGACCGAATCAAGGGAAGTGCACCAGTGCAGCATGGTCTCCTGATGGGAAATGGGTTTATGTTTCATCGAATGCGACCGGCAGTTTCCAGATCTGGCGGCAACGCTTCCCGGACGGGCAGCCGGAGCAAATCACGTTCGGACCGGCCGAAGCCGAGGGCATCGTTGTTGCGCCTGACGGCCGGTCCCTGATTACCTCGTTAGGTTTTAACCAACGTGCCGTCTGGCTGCATGAAATCGGAGCGGAACGTCAGGTGTCCTCCGAAGGCAAATCCCGCATCTGGATCGCGCCCGTAAATCGCCGCTCGGCGCCCCGAATGCTCCCGCCGGCGGAGGCCTTGGGCCCGGTATTTGGCAGCGAAAACGAGATCTACTTCCGCGGCCGCGAAGGTGACCAGTGGTTCGTTTTTGAATTGAAGTTGGATTCCGGTCAGGCTCGGAAATTTATCCCGGAGCCGACGGTTAACGCTCCCGTCGTTTCCTACGACGGTCAGTGGATTGTGTCCAGAGCGCCCCTGCAAGGTCAGGAAAATTCCGGCGTCGTCCGGGCGTATCCCAGGAATGGGGGCGCTCCGATCGTCGTTTGCCAGGGGTGCTATTTGAGTTGGACGCGCGATGGCAAGTCGCTGTTCTTTTCTTTCCGAGGGGCGAACTTTACGGGAGCGGCAAAGACCTGGGT
>QHXA01000574.1:6301-10801 GCA_003222755.1 Acidobacteriota bacterium | reverse complement strand
AGGTACCGGTCACGAGCGTCATTGAACGCGCGGTGGGTTTTCCAGGCCTAAACGCATCCTCCTACGCGTTTGAAAAAGAATTTGTGCAGCGGAATCTGTACCGCATCTGGCTGCCATAAAGTCCGATGAAAAAACTTGCGTGGTGGCTTCGTTCTGCCGAGGCCGCAAGTAGTCGGCAGAGGAAGTACAAGCTCGCAGAGCTCGAGGAGCGCGCGCACTCGAGCCGGACCGCTTGTTGGAGGAAATTAAATTATGAAAAGACTATTGATCATACTCTCCGTGCTGTTGTGCCTTGTTTCAGCCGACGATGCATTCACTCAGAGCGGTACTGCGTCAGTGGGTGGATTCGTTCAGGATGCCACGAAGGCCTTTATTCCGGGCGTGACCGTAACCGCGATCAATAGACAGACCGGCGTTGTGACGATGGTCGTCACTAATGAGTCTGGGACCTACAATATTGCGAGTCTGTTACCCGGAACTTATAAGCTGAGCGCGGAGCTGCCGGGATTTCGACTGCACATCTATAACGACGTGCAACTCGGCGGCAACGTGACCGCCCGATACAATTTCACCCTTGAAGTGGGTTCAGTCAATCAGGCCGTTGAAGTCACTGCGGACGCCGCTCTACTGGCTGAATCGTCTGGGACCATCAGCCAAGTGCTGAACGAAAAAGCGCTTCGTGATCTTCCCCAGGTCACCAACAACGTGCTCGATTTCATGCAGACGATCGCTGGCGTGCGAGGCACGGCTCTTGGCGAATCCACCACCTTTGCCGGTGTCAGCACGGGTATGGTCAACACCGTGCGCGACGGCCTTAGCGTCCAGGACGGGCGCTACGCCAATGGTGTGGTTGCGACCACGCAGGTTCACCCCGATATGGTTGGTGAATTCCGCGTCATCCTCACGCCAGTGGACGCCGAACTCGGGCGCGGCAACGGGCAGGTTCAAATCCTGACGCGTTCAGGCACGAACGCACTTCGCGGAAGTGCACTGTGGACGATCCGAAACTCCAAACTGGATGCTAACACCTGGAGCAACAATAAACAGGTCGTCAACGGCGTTTGGACTCCGGGCCAACCGACTTGGATTAACCGCAACCAGGCCACGATCAGTGTGGGTGGACCGATCGTGAAGAATAGGACGTTCTTCTTCGCGCTCTGGGACCAGCAGTTCGAACGCCAGCGCCAAACAGTAAGGCCGGTTGTGCTAACGGACTGCGCCAGAAATGGCGTCGTGCGCTACTGGGAGAGCTGGGCGAATGGCAACACGCTGCAGGCAACGAGCCCCGCGGGCGCCAACCCGACGATCGCGTCGGTAGATTCGTTTGGCAACCCACTGCGGCCGGTGACAAATCCGAATGGCACTCCCTACACCGGTCAGCTTCGATACTTCAGCGTATTCGGCCCTCTGTTGAATACACCGTCGAGGCCCGATTGTTCTGATGCAGTCGTACAGGGCAACGCGTGGGATTCAAATCGCACTAGAATGGACCCGGTCGGGGTCAGCCAGAAATATCTGGCCTTGATGCCGCATGCAAACATCTTTGATGGCGGCGATGGTCTCAACACGGCGGTGGACCAGTGGGTGAGAGGAGGACACAATGCTGCCAACTTCAGGTTGGCCAGCGGAATCAGCACCGACACGGACCGCCGGCAANNNGATCACAACATCAACACCCGCCACAAACTCGCTTTCAACTATAGCCAGGAATGGATCGATGGCGACTATCTTCAAAATATCCAAAACCAATGGCCCGACGGATTCACTTCGCAGGTCATTCGCCGTCCCCGGGTGCTGACAGTCAACTTCACATCTACGCTCACCTCGGTATTGCTCAACGAAGCTCGCTTCGGCTATCGGGCGAACAAACATGTCATCTGGGCGCCGTGGGAAGTAACCGACCCCAAAAAACGTGAGATTCCGCTATCGATGCTGCTCAAAGGGGGCGAGGGATTTCCAATCGCGTACGCGCCCGCAAACGTTCAAGGCAGTACCGCGCAAGCCGCTCTCAACCCAAACGGTTATAGCTGCATGACCAATTGTGCCCAGCAAGGCAACAAGACCCCTCTGTACGATTACGCCGACACGATCAGTTGGACCAAAGGGAAACACGTGTTCAAAGGCGGCTTGGATGTACGATTCACGTACACGGGAGGCTCTGAAACACCAACGGCGCCGATACCGAAGGCCTCTGGAGGCGGGGGATTAAATCCCAATCAGGCGTTTTCAAACAGCGCAAACTTCCCCGGTTTAGTGGGTACCAACCAGACCATGGCGAACAGCCTTCTATATTTCCTTGCCGGATCTGTCAACGTTGCCAACCAGTATTATTTTATTCAGTCCCCCGACCATCAGAATAAATGGCTCAGTTACCTTGACAGAAACCGAAAAATCAACGAGCCCCATCAAAACGAATTTTCCGTGTTCTTCAAAGACGATTGGAAAATGCATCCATCGTTTACGCTCGACCTTGGATTGCGTTACGAATATTACGGGGTTCCATATGAAGGCCAGGGGTTGACAATCGTACCCGCAGGAGGAGGAGGCTTGGCGCTATTCGGAGTCTCGGGCCGAAGCTTCGACCGCTGGATGCGACCCGACAACGGCGTGGATCTCAATCTCCTCACGCAACTGGAGTTTGTCGGACCAAAGACCTCACAACCGCACAAATCCATCTATCCGAAGGACTGGAACAACTTTGGTCCAGCAGTGGGCTTCGCCTGGCAGCTCCCATGGTTTGGAAAGGCGAAGACGAACTTGCGCGGCGGATACCAAATCACCTACGCAGGAGGCGGCCACGCGGCGAATCTCGCGAATTACATATTTGCGGCGCCGGGCTTTGTAAACAACGCACAGACAATGGGACCGACGGATGGTAGTTATTTCGATCTCCGAAACCTGCCAGGCTCGATTCCAACACCTCCGAGCTCATTGCCGATGCAGCCGATTCCACTTCAAAAACAGAACCAGAGCACCACGGCTTTTGATCCGAATTATGTGACTCCGTATGTCCAGAACTTTGCGCTCTCGGTAACACGAGAGATTTCGCGGAACCTGACCATCGATGTGCGGTACATCGGTACACGCGGAGTAAAGCTGAATGGTTTCTTTGATCTTAATTCCCCGGACGTCTTTTATAACCCTGCACTATTCGATGCGCTCGAAAGGACACGCAGGGGTGAAGACGTGTTGCTGTTCGACCAAATGTTCATGGGATTGAACCTTAATCCCAATGTAAGAGGATGCGATCCAGCGAACTCGACCGCGGTGTGTGCTGCTGTGAACGGCACCACGCAGAGAGGATCCCAGCACCTGCGGCTGAGCACGACGTTCAGGGATGCCCTCGCTAACGGCGATTTCGCGACGGTTGCAAATGCTCTCAACGTCTATAACGGAACTGGATCTGGCGCAGCCGGAGCCGTGCCAGGCGTGTTCGGCGAACGCGGTAATGTGCTCCGCAGGGCCAATAAGGGATTCAACGTTTCGAGTGGAACGAGCATAGCCGGAGCCCCTGTGGTACCCGCGGGATTGTTCCCGGAGAACTGGATCACCGCCAATCCTCAACTCGCTCAGGCGAATTTTTGGACGAATTCGGGCAGCTCCAACTACCACTCGCTCCAGGCCCAAGGCACCTTGCGGCCGACGCAAGGTCTCAGTTTTCAGTTGAAATATATTTGGTCCAGGGCTTTGGAAGTGCCCTCTGTCGGATCCAGTCTGGCCTCCGGGTTACAAACCACGCCCGGCTATACGAATCCCACAGAAAGGCAGAAGGACTATGCCCTCAGCGCGAACCATGTCACGCATGACTTCCGCTCGAACGGCGTGTTCGAATTGCCGATCGGGCCAAACAAGCTGCTGCTCGGCAACACGTCCGGATGGGTGGCACGCGTCATTGAGGGTTGGCAGACGGGCTTCATTGTCAATTGGAGTACAGGCACACCCGTCAGTATTGCCGCCGGCAACATGCTGTATGCCAGCGGCGTGCCGGATGTCGTCGGACCGTTTTCGTCGAAATCATTTGGAAAGGTTCAATGGAACGGCGATTACGGAAACTTCTTTGGCTCCAGCTTCGCAAAGCTTGCAGACCCGCAATGCGGCCTTGTGGCTGTAGATCTGAAGCCATATTGCACTCTGCAGGCGGTCACAGATACCAAAACACGCCAAATTGTTCTCCAGAATCCCAAGCCCGGAAAGAGAGGCACTCTCGGCCGGGCAACGATGGAGTTGCCCGGCCAATGGAACTTCGACGCGGGGCTGAGTAAGAACGTGCGAATCACTGAAACCAAGAGCGTCCAGGTGCGGATGGATGCCACGAACGTCTTCAATCATCCATTTCCGAACCTCATTTCGAGCAGCCCCGGTTTGAACATCAACAGTACTAGTCCATTCGGCTTCATCCAGGACAAGGGCGACCAAAGACGCCAGTTCAAAGCTCAGGTTCGTTTCAATTTTTAGTTGGGGTTAGTACGGTCGAGGCGTTGATGGGTAAAGCGCGATGAA
>QHXA01000574.1:5746-6226 GCA_003222755.1 Acidobacteriota bacterium | reverse complement strand
CATCGCGCCCCTATTTCAAAACATTTCGTTTACGGTGTCGGAAGGTGACCGGATTGGTTTGGTCGGCCCGAACGGTGCGGGTAAGTCCACACTACTCCTGATTCTCGCAGGCCGCGTGCAACCGGATACCGGCGGTATCGCGGTACGTAAACGGGCCCGTGTCACCTATGTTGCGCAGCACGCCGAGTTCGCCGCGGACCAGACGATAAAATCTATTCTCGAGGATGCCATGACAAGTACCGAAGTGCCTGAACCTGAACGTGCGTCGCTCATGGCCGACGCACTGGGCCGCGCTGGTTTCACGGACTTCGAGGTTCAGCCGAAATCTTTGTCCGGAGGATGGCGCAAACGCCTCGCGATCGTTGAGGGCCTTGTACAGGCGCCCGATGTTCTGCTTCTCGACGAGCCGACCAATCACCTGGATATTGCCGGCATCAAATGGCTCGAAACTGTTCTTCAGATGGGAAGGTTCGCGTGCGT
>QHXA01000574.1:2423-5718 GCA_003222755.1 Acidobacteriota bacterium | reverse complement strand
CGTCACCGGCGAGATGGTCGAACTCAACCGCATTTACGAAGACGGCTTGTTGCGCGTGAACGGAAATTACAGCACTTTTCTGCAGACGAAGGAGGCGTACCTGCATGCCCAAGGCAAGCGGCAGGAATCGCTCGCCAATCGTGTCCATAACGAAATCGAATGGCTGCGCCGCGGCCCGAAGGCTCGGCGCACTAAAGCCAAAGCCCGAATCGAAAGTGCGCAGGAGATGATCGCCGAACTCGAAAACCTGAATGCAAGAAGGCGTGTAAGCACGGCGAGCATTGATTTCTCTTTTACCGACAGGCGGACGAAACAGTTGATGGAGCTGGAGAACGTTGAATACACGATCGCCGATCGTACGTTATTCACTGGTATTCATCTGACAATCAAACCGGCAATGCGGGTCGGCCTTGTCGGCCCGAATGGCAGCGGCAAGACAACACTGCTCCGATTGATGCGCGGCGATATTCTGCCCACCCATGGCAAAATCCGGCGCGCCGATCAATTGCGCATCGTCTATTTCGACCAAAATCGGGAACTGAATCCGAATGTCACGCTCAAACGCGCTCTCGCTCCTGATGCCGATTCGGTCGTCTATCAGGACCAGGTGATTCACGTTGCCGCCTGGGCCGATCGTTTTCTCTTTTCAAGTGAATCGCTCAATCAGCCGGTGGGTCGGCTGTCAGGCGGTGAGCGAGCGCGAATCTTGATCGCACAGCTCATGTTGCAGCCTGCCGATGTATTGTTGCTGGATGAACCCACGAACGACCTCGACATTCCGACGTTGGAAATCCTCGAAGAAAATTTATTGGAGTTTCGCGGTGCGCTCGTGCTGGTCACGCACGATCGGTATCTGTTGGATCGCGTCTCAAGCATAGTGCTGGGACTCGATGGCTTCGGCCACGCGGAACGATTCGCCGATTACTCTCAATGGGAAATCTGGCAGCGATCACAGGAAGCACGGCCGCTGGAGACAGCATCCCCGCGAGAAACAATCGGTCAGCGGCGGGTTGCTGGCGCAAAACGAAAGCTCTCCTATCTGGAAGCGCGCGAATTCGCAACGATTCAAGATCGCATCGACGAAGCGGAGAAGACCCTCGAAGCCAGACGCGATGCTCTAGGCGATCCGGCGATCGCCAGTGATGCAGTCCGGCTCCTCGCCATTTCCGCGGAAATTGAAGAGGCCCAAAAAATCGTGGATCAGCTCTATGCACGGTGGGCCGAGCTGGAACAAAAACAGAGCTGACGGCCGCTTCACATTTTGCCTCGAAAGTTGTCTTGGACGATCGGTGGCTGTTTAAGCCGTGGGCATCGGCGCGTCCACTCCGGCCCACAAATTCATCGTGTTCAGTTCGTCGCGGCCGGAAGACTTAAGGTACAGGAACAACTGCGTCCGGTAAGCGGAGCAGCCTTCAAGGACCATGGTCACGATAACCGAACCGCGGCTTGATTTGCCGCCGCCGAACAAGTCGATCTCGGCGCGGAAATCCGCATCTGAGAACGCGCCAAGCAGCTCCGCGTACGTGCTCCGTTGCTTTTCGATAGCAGTACGGACCTGATCGAAATTTAACGCGTTGGCTTCCGCTACGGCTGCCTGCCATGCTGGCGGATCGAATGCGCCAGCCTTGATCGCTCGAATCAGCATGGGGCCCATGACGACCAGGTATTGGAGCAGCTCGAGTGTGGTGCGCTGCTTTGGAGTTGGCCGGTAGTCGAGCTTGTTGCGGTCAATCTTGCCTGCGAGATGGAGCAGAATGCGGACCTCGTTCTGAAGGGCCGCGATGAGTTCTTCCTTGGTCAATACCATAATGTCGAAACCTCTCTATTGAAATTGCAGAAGATCAGGCGCAGCCGGGTCTACGGCAGCGCGTAAACAGCCAACGTATCCACAGCGACCACAGCGACGTATTGCTTGCCGTTCCTTGCCTGATACGTGATTGGATCGGCGTTTCCTCGCCGCGCGAGCTTCGTCACCCACAGTTGTTTACCAGTCTTCGCGTCGAGAGCGCGGAAGCGGCTGTCATCGCTTGACGCGATAAGCAACACGCCACCGGCCGTGACAATTGGACCTGCCAACACGGGTCGTCCCGTGTTCTGCTTCTCCGGGGGTAGCTGTTCGGTGATGCCGAGCGGCGTCTGCCAGGCGATGTCTCCGGTGGAGGTATTGATCGCAGTCAGTTGACCCCATGGCGGTTTCTGACACGGCCAGTTCTCTCCTCCAATGCGGACATCGAAAGTGTTTTGGCCTGGATTGGTTTTCTCATATAGGAAAGGTGCGCCGTCGCGTGCTTTCTCCATCCAGCCGAGCGCGCCGACGTCTTGCGTCGCTACGAAGATGTAGCCCGAACCGGGATCAAATGCGGTTCCACCCCAATTCGCGCCGCCGAGCCCTCCTGGGAAGACAAGGGTGGCAGGCGGCCGGTTACCTTCCGCGCGAAATCGCCAGGGCGTGAATGGCCCGGAGTTCTGAACGCCGCCGATCTTCTCGATAAATTCCTGGCAAGCCTTCGCGTGTTCGGCCGTGGTGTCGACGGCTGAGACCAGATCATCCGGTTTGTAACTGACGCGAGCGAGAGCTGGCGGCTTCACCGGGATTGGCTGGGTCGGAAAAGCCAGCTCGCCTGGAACATCACTTTTGGGTACGGGACGCTCTTCGATGCCGAAGATCGGCTGGCCGGTCTCGCGATTCAGGATGTACATGTATCCGGACTTAGTCGTCAACGCCAGAGCAGGAATCGTGCGGCCGTCACGCACGATCTCGAACAGTCCGGGAGGCGCGGGTGGGTCATGGTCCCATATATCGTGATGGATCGTTTGGAAATGCCATTTGTACATGCCCGTTTGAATATCGACTGCAACGACGGAGTTCCCGAATAAGTTCGCGCCCTTACGGTCCCCTCCGTAAAAGCCGCCGATTGGCGAAGCCAAAGGCAGGAAGAGGAGTCCGCGCTGCTCGTCGAGGGTGAAGTAGAACGGCCATACATTGACTCCCAGGCGTCCTTTCCAGCTGTCACCCTCCCAAGTGTCGTGACCAACCGTACCTGGCTGCGGCACAGAACTGAATTCCCAGAGCTTGGCGCCGGTGCGCACGTCGAACGCTCGAGGATTGCCGATCCCTCCGCTGGTTCCTGGTGGCGTGTTCGCGCCGACCACGACAACATTTCTGTAAATGCCCGGCACCGAGTTGTAGGGAATGCCAAGATCCACCTCGCCATCTTTGCCAAATCCAGTCACGATCGTACCGCTCCTGGCATCGAGCGCGATCAGGCGACGGCCGGACGTGAAGATGATTCGT
>QHXA01000574.1:458-2400 GCA_003222755.1 Acidobacteriota bacterium | reverse complement strand
GGGCCAATACGCCACACCACGTCGCGAAGGCGCGCCACCGGTCAGCCGATAACTCCAGATTTCCTTTCCCGTCTCGGACTCGAGCGCCACTACGCGATTCGCCGTCGGCAGATACATAACACCGCTCACGACGATCGGTGTCGCCTCAGAATTCAGTGCTCCGCCCGCACCTCCCCTGCCACCAGCGGCTGCAGCAGCGGGCACGTCGCTTTGCAGGCCGAAGGTCCAGACCTGGCGCAGGTTCGAGACATTTCTGGTATCGATTTGCGACAGCGGCGAATAACCCGTACCAGCATGGTCGTGCCGGTACATCGGCCAGTCGGCGCCCGCTGCCGCTGCGGGTTGTTGTTGTGTGGCACCAGACTGAGCAAGCAGGAAACACAGTATGGTGCCCGAGAACACGTTTGCCTGCCGGCGCATGATTTCCGCCTCTCTAGCCGAGCCCCGAAAGCCCCGAAGGGGGAGCTGTCTGAAGTTTGGCCATTTTGCGCACGCCTGAGGCGTGCAAGAAAATTAGCCGGGGGTACGCGCACGTCTTTTGTGCGCGTACCCCCGGAACATCGCAATCGACGAAATGCGCACCTCGGAAGGGTGCGAGGATTCATCGCAACCCGCTGGGGTGCGGATGTCCTTGGTTTCAGAGACCGGGGATTGCGCTCGCTTCCGCTCGCTTAACCCCCGGCTAATTTACCTGCACGCCTCCAGCGTGCGCAAAATGGCCAAGCTCCAGTCACACCGGCTAATGTTGTTGCACCCTTCGGAGTGCAGGTGCGGTTCTCATGGAGCCTGCCTGCCGTTTGCTGCGGCAGCTTTCTCTTCGGCGCGAGCGGCACTGAGGGTATTCACGATGGAGTAGTTTCCTTCGTGACAGGCATATTCGAAAATTGGGCCCTTGGCACGCTTCATCGGGATTTCCGCGGACCAGGGTCTCTGAAATGATTGCGGGTCATCGACGGTGAATTGGTACAGCAGTGTATCGGGATCGACGCGCGTGAAGCGTTCGATCAACCGCAAATTCTGGCCAGATCCTCGGAAATTCGTTTTGTCTGTGAAATTCGTAGTTTCGACGACGAGGGTATTGCCTTCCCAACGGCCGCGCGAGTCTCCAAACCATTGACGGACATTTTGAGGCAGATGCGGCCGGACGCTCAGCGGGATGATCCGTGCGTCGTGCATCATCTCGCTGAAAATTATGACGTACTCCGCTGTTTGCACAATCTGATGATTGTTGTTATATCCCGCCGGAACCATCGGCGGGCCGGGCCTGGCGATGCACCGGTCGGTTAGCGACAAATCCTCCGGACCGTCGGCTGGATGCAGCCTTCTCGCTTCGGCGCGAGCGGCCGCTCTTTTCTGCGCCTCGGCAGTTAAGGGAGGCATCCTCCCGTCTGGCGGATCCATGATTAACGAGGTTCGCCGGGTGGATACCACTTTTGTTCCGCGATCCCACCAAAAGTCGTTGTAGCCGATCGCCAGGTCCGCCTCGGCGTTGCCGTCACGCCGATCCCCGTTGTTGCGTTCCCGCATCTGCTTCTCGTACTCCGCCGCTTCGTCTGGAGTAAAAAAAGCCTTTCCCTCAAGCTCTCGCGGCCGCTCCAAAGGCGTGATGGTGCCATTGGTCCATATACCTTGCAGGTCCGGTTGGTTGTCGACAGGCCGCGTTTGTCCATCTGTCGACATAGCTGCCAGGGACAAGAACGCAATTGCAGCAACTAGAGCACGAAATTGGCGACCCATTAAAATTCTCTCTCTGTCCGGCTGTTATGCAATAAAAGATCATGCGTTCGGCCGTGCGCGCTGTCAACTGATGAAAAAGCGCGCTTAAGCCCGCGTGTCCCGCTGCTATCGAGCGAACGCGCATGCACGATTTTGCGCACGCCGGAGGCGTATCAGGAAATTAGCCGGGGGTTAAGCGAGCGGGAGCGAGCGCAACCCCCGGTTG
>QHXA01000574.1:0-385 GCA_003222755.1 Acidobacteriota bacterium | reverse complement strand
CGACGTATTCCAGGGGTACGCAAAAAACGCGTACCCCTGGCTAATTTCCTAGCACCGCTCCGCGGTGCGCTAGTGCAACGAATGACGCCACTCATGATCCGGTGATTATACGCAGAACGTGAAAAAACGCGGCCGGTCGTTTCGCCGTTTATGGTAAGAATGGGCCCGTCAGCAGAGGATGGTTATGACACACGCGCCGGCGCAGGTCACACAGCTGCTTCGAGAGTGGGCCAAGGGAAATCAAGACGCGCTCCACGAATTGATGCCGGCCGTATATGCGGAGTTGCGCAGGATGGCCAAGTGGTACATGAGCCATCAGAATCCCGGCCATACATTGCAGCCGACGGCTCTGATTCACGAAGCATACTTGCGGATGGCGGGCGAA
>QHXA01000573.1 GCA_003222755.1 Acidobacteriota bacterium | reverse complement strand
GTGACCAACGAAACAGGGTCGTACTCGGTGACGAGCCTGCCGGTCGGTCCCTATCGATTAGAAGCAGCTTTGCCGGGGTTCCGCACTTATGTACAAACCGGAATCGTGCTAACGGTAGGCGCGAACCCCGTAGTTAACGTCGCCTTACGGATCGGCGAGGTTTCAGAGACGGTGGAGGTTTTGGCGAACGCGAGTCAAGTCGAAACCCGGAGTACCGGTATCGGTCAGGTTATCGACAATGTGCGTGTTCTCGAACTGCCGCTCAACGCGCGCCAGGTGACGGAACTGATCCTTCTTTCTGGAGCGGCGATCAGTGGTGGCGCTCAAGGGACGCAGCGAAATTATCCAACACTCTCGATCTCTGTTGGCGGCGGGATGAATAACGGGCTGACGTACCTGCTGGACGGCGGAACGCATAACGATCCATTCAACAATCTCAACTTACCTCTGCCCTTCCCAGATGCGTTGCAGGAGTTCAAGGTAGAAACCAGCGCGGTGCCGGCGCAATACGGGCAACATTCTGCCGGCGCCGTGAATTTGGTCACGAAGTCCGGCACGAATGAGTTCCACGGCGATCTTTTCGAATTTGTGCGAAACAAAATTTTCAATGCTCGCAATGCATTTGCGGTAGAGCGCGACGGCTTGAAGCGCAACCAATTCGGCGGGACGCTCGGCGGACCGATCGTAAAAAACAAGCTCTTCGTTTTTGGCGCCTACCAGGGCACGATTGAACGCTCGGAGCCGACTGCTAGCAGGGCCTACGTTCCAACGGCAGCGATGCTTGCCGGCGATTGGACGGTCGTGACCTCGGCGGCATGCAACAGCGGCCGCCAGGTCACCCTGAGATCTCCTTTTGTGAGCAATCGGATCGATCCCATCTTATTTTCCAAGCCGTCATTGGAGTTGGTAAAAAAACTTCCCACGACCGATGACCCCTGCGGCGAATTCCGATTCGGCCGAAAGCAGAATAGTGATGAGCACGTGATCATCGGCAGGATGGATTATCAGTGGACCGCGAAACACTCGTTGTTCGGCCGTTATCAGCTGAATCGCTTATTCATACCGAGCAACTATGATGGCAAGAATCTCGTGTCGGTCAGCGAGGCCGATTTCTTGCGCCGGCCGCAGGAATTCGTTCTCGGCGATACCTATTCCGTCAGTCCCACTATGGTTAGTTCCTTCCGCGGAACGCTGCTTCGACCGACTTCAGAGAAGACGTCGAAGGATTTCTTCACATTGAGTGAGCTCGGAGTAAAGGTGTATCACCCCCCGAGCGTGCCGAAGATCCCGAACGTCAGCGTCAGCGGCGGATTCAGCATGTTCGGCGGGACGGCGGTGCCAGCTCTCACGAACTCTACTGTCTACCAGTTTGCAGAAGACCTCAGCCTGGTCCGCGGAGCGCATCAGATCGGATGGGGTGTGAACTTCATCCATTCGAACATGAACAATAGCTCGAACTCGACGGCTCCGGGTCAGTTCAATTTCAATGCGCAGCAAACAGGCCTAGGACTGGGTGATTTCATGCTGGGAAAATTGTCAGCATTCCAACAACAAAGTCCTACGATCTACTACTACCGGCAACACTATATTGGTCTGTACCTGCAGGACACCTGGAAGGCGACCGGCCGACTGACCGTGAGCGCTGGCCTTCGGTGGGAACCTCTCATCCCCATGTACGACGCCGATGGCAGGACTTTAGTTTTCGTTCAAGACGCATTCAACAAAGGCATCCACAGCACAGTGTACAAGAACGCGCCGGCTGGGCTGCTCTTCCCAGGCGACTCTGGTTATCCATATGGGAACAGTAAATCGATTGGTCCGCACGCGACGTTGCATTTTGCTCCGCGGCTGGGACTGGCTTGGGATCCTCACGGCGACGGCCGCATGGCAATACGCGCGGCGTACGGCGTCTTTTTTGATTACCCGCATTTTTACGAGTACAGCGGGATGTTAAAAGATCCGCCCTGGGGTTACGGAGTGACTTTGACAAATCCGAGTGGCGGCTTTGAAGATCCGTGGCGGGACGTTCCCGGAGGAAATCCGTTCCCGGCTCCGCTCAGTCCGGCCATCAAGTTCACGCAGGCAGGAGATTATTTAAGCGTTCCGCCGAATTTCAAATACCCTTACATGAATCAGTGGAACCTGAGCGTGCAGCGTGGAATTGGAGCGGACTGGCTGGTCGCTGCGAACTATATCGGCAACAATGTTATCCACCTGACGGACTCTCTTCAGGTCAATCCTTCCGTATATGTGCCGGGCAATTGCGTGATTGCCGGGCAGTCTTACAATCCATGCACTCAGAATGGAAACGTGCTCCAACGCCGCAAGCTGTTTTTGCAAGACCCGGCGGAGGGCCAGTTCTATGGGAACCTAATTGAGCCCTATGGCGGCGGCACGCGCAACTACAACGCGATGGTTCTTTCGGTACAACGCCGGCGGAGCCATGGTGTGACAGTGCAAGGGAATTACACTTTGGGACACTGCATCGATGACGGCCACCCGATGGCGAATATTGATGGCAGGTTTGGTGGTGAACTGAACGAGCGACGCCGGTTGAGTCGTGGGAATTGCGACTCAGACCGGCGGCACAACTTCAATATGTCGACCGTGTACGAGACGCCTCAGTTTGCGAATCGGGCGCTGCGCGCCTTGGGCACCGGCTGGCAGGTTTCGGGAATTGTCAGGCTGTTATCCGGTAATTGGCTGACCGTATCCACCGGCGTCGATAGTTTGGCAACCAACGGCGATACTCGCCCGAATTTAATCCTTCCGAGTCCCTACGCTGCCAACAAAAGTATCGACTTGTATCTCAACCCGGCTGCTTTCGCACGGCCGGCAACAGGCGAGTACGGGAATATGGGCATTCGCAACATTCAAGGGCCGGGGAGTATCCGGATCGATATGGGCCTGACCCGGAAGTTCCGCGTCCAAGAAAAGCAAACCGTCGAGTTCCGGGCTGAAGCGTTCAATCTACCGAATCAATTGAATCCGGGGAATCCCGTCACGACGATGAGCAATCTCAACTTCGGTAAGATTCAAAGTGCGGGCGATGAGCGAGTCATGCAATTCGCGCTGAAGTATGTGTTTTAGTAACGGAAAGGGAGAAAATTTGAAATTGACGAANGAAATCCGAAATCCGAAATCGTAAATCGGACGGTCCAATCTACGATTTCGGATTTCAGATGCAGGATTCGTCCAATTTCAAATTTTAGAGGAGGCTTCGTGCGCATCATAAAGGCCGTCATTGTGCTCGTCATTGGCATCTTCTGTTTATCGATACTGCCGGTTCCGCGAACCTCGGACATCGGCGCGCCACGATTGGTTTCCATCGACGAACTTGGAGAGATGTGTCCTCCGGAACCTGCCCCCGCCGAAGAGAGCAATCTGTTCTCCGCGTTCCAAGAGCCGTTGGTCTACGCGGCGCCGCAGGAGACCGGCAATACAACGGATATCACTCGACCGCCAGTTCGGAATATCCGGGATAACGATCCCATATACGCTTCGGTCGGCGTCGATGTGCAATCCAACGAAGTGTTCCTTCAAGACAGCAACACGTGGAGCATTCGTGTGTTCAACCGGCTGGACAATACGCCGCCCGGCGCCCCGCGCACTGAACCGAAACGCGTGATCAGTGGTCCGAAAACGGACGTTCAGTTCAACAGTTGTGTTTGGATCGATCCGGTGAATGGAGATATTTATTCGGTTGAAAATGACATTGGGGACAGCATCGTCGTGTTTTCTCATGATGCCGAAGGCGACCTCGTTCCGAAGCGTCGCCTGAAGATCACGCACCGGGGCTATGCGATGGCGGTCGATGAAGAGAAGAAGGAGCTGTTTCTTTCGGTGCAGTATCCTCCTCAGGTCGCGGTCTATAGAAAGGAAGCGGAAGGAGACGAGAAGCCGAAGCGTCTCCTGCAGGGCGAAAGCACGAGGCTCTCAGATGCGCACGGCATTGCGATCGATACAAAGAACAAGCTGATGTTCGTCAATAATTGGGGCAACATCAGCGACTACGCGGTTGTCGGCACGGGCAGGTTCGAGGCTC
>QHXA01000572.1:1535-4761 GCA_003222755.1 Acidobacteriota bacterium | reverse complement strand
CACGAAGAGTACGAAAAGTTAAAGGCGATGTATGTGTGGCTCGAGACCAGGCGAATTCCGCACGAAGTATTCTCGTTGCTCATGCGGGCCCTTCACGAGCGCATCCAGGACAGGCGCGAGCGGATATTCCGGCTTGTCGGGCTTATCTACTCTCCGCACGACATCTATTCGGTTTACTACAACTACCGGATCAAACCAGCACTCAGACCTGCGGCAATCGAATTCCTAGACAATATTTTGGATGCGCCGCTAAAGGAAACGGTCGTGCCACTGCTGGAAGAGGCATGCGATCCCGAAAAGGCGGTTTGCGTTCGGCAGCCCGTCGAGTTTATTTCGCTCGACGCCGCGCTCTCGATGCTGGTTGCTGCCGAGGATTCATGGTTACACATGATCGCGGCCGAACTTAAAACGCGGCTTGGAGAAGAATTCGATGCAACAAGAGAGCGTCGCGTTATCACCCATTGACAAAGTCCTATGCCTGCAAGATGTGGACATATTTAAGCACGCCACAACGGAAATGCTGGCCTACATTGCTTCGATCGCGCACGAAGTAGATGCGCCCAAGGGTCAGGCCATTTTCTCCGAAGATGAGATATCGGATGCTATGTACGTCGTTGTTACTGGACGTGTGCGGTTGGATAAAGCCGGGGCCGAAATCCTGGTCGTGAAAGCGGGGCAAAGTTTCGGCACGTGGGCGCTGTTCGACAATCAGCCCCGTCTGTTGACAGCTACAGCGCTCGAAGACGTTCACCTTTTAAAGATTCGCAGCGAGGACTTTTACGACCTGTTGTCGGACCACGACGAGATCACACCTGTAATCTTCAGAGCGGTGATTGAGCGGGTGAACCGGTTGATCGGAGACTGAAAGTGTTCTGGTGTCAACGCGGGCCGAAGCCACGAAGCTATGAAAAAATTGACGGCGGGGCAAAGTCCCCTCCTCGTCTGAGGAGGGGACTTTTTCAGCACGGCCGCCAATTTTTCACAGTTTCGACGCGACTACATGTTCCCGGCAAGTTTCGTCGCATCGAAGTAAAGCCGGTGAGAACATCATGAGCAAGCGAAATCGAGAGCAGGAACTGATGTCTCAGTTAATCCAGTCGGAAAAGATGGCGGCTCTGGGGCTACTTGTCGCTGGTGTGGCGCACGAAATCAATACTCCGATGGGAGCGATTCACAGTAATAACGACATCATGACGCGCGCGGTGGCAAAGATACGCAAGCTGCTCGGACCGGCGCCAGATAAAGAAATCAGCCGGCTGCTCGACATTCTGGGTGAAATATGCCGCAACAATGAGATCGCGACGGATCGCATTATGAAGACCGTGCGAAGCCTCAAGAACTTCGCCAGACTCGACGAGGCCGAACGGAAGACGGTCAATATTCATGAGGGCATCGAGAGCACGCTTACGCTGCTGCAGCATCAGCTGAGAAACCGCATTCGCATCGTGAAACAATTTGGCGACATTCCCGAGATCGAATGTTTGCCGAACCAGCTGAACCAGGTGTTCATGAACGTTCTTGTCAACGCGGCGCAGGCAATCCAAGACCGCGGTGAAATCCGAGTGAAGACGTGGACAGCGGGCGATGCGGTCAAGATTTCTATCAGCGACACTGGTATTGGGATCCCAACTGAACATTTATCGAAAATTTTCGATCCCGGCTTCACCACGAAAGGTGTAGGTCTCGGCACAGGCCTCGGGCTCTCGCTCTGCTACAAAATTGTCCAAGACCATCATGGTACGATTGAAGTAGAGAGCTCGAATCAAGGAACAACTTTCACCATCACCCTACCTCTGGAGGCTTGAAGAAAGGCTAGGCAGGTCCGGAATGACTGAGAACAGCAATCCAACCATTTTGTTGGTGGACGATGAAGAGATGGTTCTCAATTCCATGAAGTCCTTCTTTGCAATTGAGAACAACTACAATCTCATGACGTATACCTCACCATTGAAGGCATTGGAGGACCTCAATCGGAACCACGCGCATGTGGACCTGGTGATCAGCGATTATCTGATGCCGGAAATGGACGGAATCACATTTCTGGCCAAGGTCAAAGAGAAGCTGCCGATGGTTCCGCGAATCTTGCTGACGGGTTACGCAGACAAGGAGAATGCGATCAAGGCCATTAACAACGTGGGCCTGTATCAATACATCGAGAAACCTTGGGACAATGAGGACCTCAAGCTGGTTATCCGGAACGGCCTGGAAAAAACAACATTGCTGCATCAACTCGAAGAAAAGGTCCGTGAAGTTGAACGTGCTCAGCGAGAGTTAAGCGAAGTGCAGAAAGATATCCTCCGCGTGTTTGCCTAGTGGTACGCGGCTTCTCTCACAGTGGCACGCGCCCGGAAAGCCGTAGGCGCGGACGAACCTGAATTTTCCTCAGTTTTGGAAAATACGGGCAGTCAGGCATGTAGTCGCGTGGCTTACCCTGCGTTAAAGCCAGGGCACGAAACAACATTTCTGTCGAACCTGAACGCGGGCTAAAGCCACGCGACTACATGCCTGACTGTAAGTTTCTTCAGTCCAAGCAAAAGCCGGTGACCAGGACCAGTCCCCCCTTTTGGCACGCGCGGTGCAGCGCCATCTTCATCTGCACTTATGTCTGTTCTATACAGAATCATTTTGTTCACGATGCTCGCTGCGCTGCCTGTGTCTCAGGCCTCTGCGCAGGAATCTTTACCTAACGACACCGAACCTGCGAACGAACCCACACACACGGAGCGCATTGTTGAAGGCCGGCCACCGCTGTATTCGCTTACGCGCGCGGCTCATCCTCTGACGTGGCTGGAACTCGCATTCAAGCCGGGGTTCCGCTTCGCCGAAAGCAGCCGGATCCAGAACCTGATCGCGCGAAAGCCCAGCACGGAAAAGATTTCAGGCATCAGTTTCGGTGTTGGTTCCGCCGGCACCAGTTCCGGATTCGGGCCGCGCGTCACATTGTTTCATAAAGATCTTCTCCACCGCGGTGTCTCAGTCGAAATCCCACTGCTTTACACGTACAGCCAATATCAGGTGTATCAGTTCAAGGCGAGAGCGCCATTGGCTTCGCAGACTTTCGTGGACCGCCTGAATTTCGACCTGGGAGCCGCGTATAGTTCACGCGCCAGAGACAACTTCTTTGGGATCGGTAATGACACGCGCGAGACACCTGAGGAGAGGCAATTGCGCACGGTGACCCGCGAAGCCTCGGCGGGATTCACTGCAAAATTGACTGATAAATGGA
>QHXA01000572.1:0-1439 GCA_003222755.1 Acidobacteriota bacterium | reverse complement strand
TTCGGGGCCACAGTTGCGTCGGCTGTTTTCTCAAGCGGCCACGATAACGAAGCGGTCGAAAACTACGCCTTCAAAGGCGGTTCAGATCAATTCGAACTCAGCTTCAACAGGAGTCCTGGCGGAGGACAGTTCGGGTACTGGCGCTACCACTTCGACTCTCAACACTTCTTCTGGCTCACTGATGATGGCAGGAAGGTCATCGCGGCACGAGGTATGGTGGAAACCAATGTCACATCTCCTGGCCACCTTGTGCCCTTTTTTGATATGCCCGTGCTTTCGTCGGACCAGATATTACGGGGCTTCGATAGCTTCCGGTTCCGCGATAAGAGCGCCCTGGGACTGAGTCTGGAATACCGTTACCGCATTTGGCCAGCCCTGGACTGGGGCCTGTTCATTGACGAAGGGCAGGTCGCGCCGCAGTTGGGCGATATGGGGCTGAACCGCTTTCACACCGGATATGGTGTGCGGCTTTTCGTTTGGCCAAAGCCGAACCTGCCAATTTCCATTGATTACGGGCGCAGCCGCGAAACCTGGCGTTTGTACTTCAACATCAACACGAGGTTTTGATGGGTAAGCCTATGGCATTCAGGACGAAACCGGCTTTGTTAGTAGTGGCGACGGTACTTGTTGGGCTCTTCTGTTTTGCGGGAGTCCATTCTGAAGTCCTCTGGCTCGACTTCGACATGAAGAACATCCCGGAACCGAAGGAGCGTCAATCCGGATATTACGACTACTTCTTCAAAGGACAGCTGATCGAAGAAGCCAAGCAGGAACTGAATGTTCCACGGTGGATACGACTCGCCGCCGGCCACCCAAAACAGGCTTCGAATGTGAACGCGCTAGACGAGGTGCCGGATTCGAGCTGGTATACGAACCGGCTTCACATTCGCGGGATGAGCAAAGCGGACTTGCAGCGTGGTCCGAACCGTGGAAGCCCACCCGATCTCTCGCGTGCTGTTGTTACCAAAGCTAAAACAGCCGGTGTCACTCCCGGAATGATGGTAAAGGACGCGACAGGTCAGGCGTACCTGATCAAGTTTGACAATGTCAACTATCCCCACCTGCAGTCTGCAGCAGAAGTCATTTCAACGAAGATCCTGTACGCAGCCGGCTATAACGTTCCGGAAAACTACGTCGCGTATCTCGACCCAAAGAGCCTGAGTATCGGCGATGGCGTAGAGATCACAGATTCGAAAACAGGACAGAAGCGGCAGCTCACGAAAGACGACATCGATGAAATGTTGTGGCGCGTTGCAAGAATGTCGGACGGGCGATGTCGCGTCATGGCTAGCAAGATTTTAAAAGGCAAACCGAAAGGCTCGTTCCCTCAAATCGGCTTCCGCACGGACGATCCAAACGATTTGATACCTCACGAGCACAGGCGGGAGTTGCGTGCACTGCGAGTGATTGCGTCGTGGATCAATGATTGGGATCTGAAA
>QHXA01000571.1:360-3605 GCA_003222755.1 Acidobacteriota bacterium | reverse complement strand
TCGGCATCTGCTTCTTTCTGGCGGCTATCCTATTCGTTCGTGTGCCGCTGCGTTGGCAGTGGGGTATCGGAGGCACGATTCTTCTTGTGTATGCCACACTACTGCGGTTCGTCGGCGCGCTGGGAGTGGCCGCGGGGCAGCTTGAGCCGACAGCGAACTTGCCGAGATCGTTCGACCTCGTAGTGTTCTCGAAGGCACATGTATTCAGCCTGTGGCCGACGGAGCCCGAAGGAATACTAAGCACACCAGCTGCTGTGGTGTCAGTTCTGCTCGGGTGCTGGGTCGGGATCGGTATCGTGAATCGGGCACCATCCTGCCGCCGCGGCTTTCTCATCCTCGCGGCCGGTGTTGCATGCGCAGCGCTCGGCTGGGTGTGTAGTCCGGCTTTGCCGATCGTCAAGATGATCTGGACGCCCACGTACGTGCTTTTCGCCGGCGGGTGCGCAATGATGTGCTTCGCCTTAATGTATCTGCTCACCGATGTGCGACGGATGCCGAGGTGGATCTGGGTTGCGCACGTATTTGGCCGGAATGCCATTCTCGCCTACGTGCTGTCTGAACTTGCGGCCAGCGCGCTCTCCAGCATCGAAGTGCGTGGCTCGCCGTTCCCGGCCTTCGTAGCCGCCAGTCTGGATCACTTGGGTGGTGAACATATCTCTGCCGAAATGGGCTCTCTTTTGTATGCTTGTCTGTTTACATTGGCGATATGGGCCGTGCTTTACTTTCCTTATAAGCGTCGGTGGTTCGTCCGTGTTTAAACGATGAAATGAAACAGGGCGAATTGTTTGGAGTTTTGCAGCGCCTGCCGTCCGGTCTGGTGTATCAGTCTGATTTCATCCGCCGCGATGAAGAAGCTGCCCTGCTCACGGAGATCAGCAACCTGCCTTTGCGCGAAGCAAAATACAAAGACTACACCGCAAAGAGACGCATCATCAGCTACGGAGCGAGCTACGATTTTTCCAGTAATGAATTGGCGCCGGCAGGTCCGATTCCGCCGTTTCTGCATACGTTGCGTGAGCGCATCGCAGAATGGGTCGAAGTCCCTGCTTCACGATTCACGCATGCCCTAATCGCGGAGTACAAGACTGGAACGCAGCTCGGTTGGCATCGTGACGTCCCCGATTTCGAAATCATCGTTGGCGTATCACTCGGCGGTTCTTGTCGTATGCGTTTGCGGCCTTATCCGCCGAAAAAAGGGACAAGTGCAGACAGCTTTTCGCTGAACCTTGAACCGCGATCGGCCTATCACATGCGAGGAGAAGCGCGTTGGGGTTGGCAGCACAGCATCCCACCGACGAAGACGCTGCGTTATTCAATAACGTTTCGTACTCGACGCGAGCCGAGAAGACGAGCCTCAGGTTCTTAAAAGCGCAGCGAAATATGTTTGTGGTGGAGAGCTTCCAATGTTTTCGTGCGCCGACAGCGATTGTCCATTCTTCTCGCGGTGAGTCCGTCAACCTGTAATAAGGGTGAAAACCCACCGCGACCGGCATGGGTTCGGCGCTCATGTTGGTAATTTTTTTGTCAGGACCTGCAGTACTCCATCCTGCAAGCGGTGAGTTATTTCGATCGTGTGGGCAAATGGAAATTGTTTCATCCACATTGGCCGTTTGAAAAATTCCAGCTTGCTGGTGACCCATGCGGACTTCCCGTCAGCTCTGACTTCAATCACCTGCCACTGATCGGTGGTTGATAGAAACCCATGAATCGGAATCGCACCCCGAACGTTGCCGAGATCCATGTCAAATGCATATCTTTTTCCGTTGGCATAGAAAGCCCGTTCATCGAGCCGGTTCGCCCACGGTCCGACGAAAGGAATGCCGCTCAGTGCCGGCCGGGCCTTGAATTCTTCAACCGAGCCGTACGGCCAGCGCAGGATATCTTCACCTTTGACAGTCATCGAAAACACGATGTTTCCCACAGACGGAACGATGGATACGGTCGTTTGATTCTTCGTGTCTTGCAAGACGACGATTTCGCCGCTGCGTCGACTTGTATATTGCTGTGCTGACGCGGGGGAGGACGCGACGACGGAGATCACGACCACAAGCGTGAAAGCGCAGTGCTTCATCGATTACTCGGGAAGTGCGAAGCAATAGATCGAGTCGCCCCATGCGACGGCGACGTACTGCCTGCTGTCAACCGCAAAGCTCATAGGCGACGCCATCATGTTCCCCGGTTTGATATCGCCATAAGAATTTTCCCGTCGCGGCATCCAGCGCGATGAGATTGCCTTCACGCGATGCCGCAAACACCACGCCCCCCGCCGTGGCATGACGCCGTTGTTATTCGATCCTTGAAATAGTTTGAAGTCCCATACGGTCTTGCCGGTCTCCGGATCAAGCGCCTTGATGCCTGCCGAAGGTTGGGGATCATCCGGTCGCGGTGCTGCTGTTCCACGCCCGATTCGCCAAAAATAACCGCCGCACGGATAAAGGAACTTGAAGAGCAGAGTTTCTAGCGCCACATTGCTGGACCTGAATGTTTTTGTCGCGTTGGCGTGGCCTGCTCACGAACATCATGCCGCGGCACGGCAGTGGTTCTTGAACCGGAGCCGTTCAAAATGGGCTTCGTGTCCGATCACACAGCTTGGTTTTCTCCGGCTCTTGAGCAATCCGGCATTTTCACCGGATGCCTTGCCGGTGCGACAGGCTTTGGAACTGCTGATAAAAAATGTCAACCAGCCGTTACACGAATTCTGGCCTGATACAATTTCCGCGTCGCGGGCGCTCAAGGCTTTTGGCGAAGCCACAACTGGACATCAGCAGGTGACCGATGCGTACCTACTCTCCCTCGCCGTTAGTCACCGCGGAAGGCTGGCCACGTTCGATCGCGGCTTAGCCGAATTCGCGCGGCAAGCAAAACTAGGAGCCCATGTAGAGCTGGTGTCGCCCGCGCCGACTCGCGGCACTCGCGCTTAGGCCCGCTTTGAAGCCTCGACTTGGCTCTTCTTAACTTCCGGACGGCGATAGGTTCTCCGTGAGTTCAATATACGTGCCCCATGGGTCGGTAAGAAAAGCCACTCTGATTTTTGAGTTGGGAAGCTGCTGCGGAGGCGCATCGAGCTTCATTCCGAGAGTTTCGAGCCTTTTAGCAAATTCGTCGAGGTTCTTCACATCGAACCCGAGGTGATCGATCGAGCGGCCTTTCGTGGGCTCTCGCTTCATTGCACTTGCTGAGAAGGACACATTGAAGCGAGGGAAGTAGACACAATCGGTTACTCCCGAAGTTTCCACCGTCTTGCG
>QHXA01000571.1:0-353 GCA_003222755.1 Acidobacteriota bacterium | reverse complement strand
CGCTTGCCTGGCAGCCCACCCAGGACTTTCTCGTACCAACCCTGTATCGCCGGTATATCTGTCCTCACAAGCTGCATGTGAATGTGATCCATGCCGATCGGACCAGGCAATGAGGGATCGCCAAACACCTCGACGCGGATTCCATCGGGAGCTTCGACGAAGCCTTGGTTAGGATTCGTCGTCCCAATCGTGTATGTGACGTTGGCCGCTTTCCATCGAGCTCGGGCTGCATTGATATCCTTCAGAACAAACCCGAAATGATCGACGACAGAACCCGCCGGAGGAGCGGTCGGTTCGCCTTCCTGCAACAGAATGAATACGCCTGGAAACTGGATCATCGGTAGAGAACCGTT
>QHXA01000582.1:2341-5665 GCA_003222755.1 Acidobacteriota bacterium | reverse complement strand
GAAGCTGAAACGGCGATGTAGTCGAACATCGAGAGGTGCTGCACGTATTCGCAAAGCCCGACCCTCCAGCGTGCGGACACACCGGAAGTCCGAACTTTGCGGCCATCAGGATGACCGCGAGATTCTCCGTTCTCGCAGAAAAAGTCGCCACGGATATCGACAAACATCTTCGGCGTGTGCAGTAATTAGCAGATGAAGTTCGTTGCATTTTTGCTTGTCAGGATTCTACAAGCTCAGATTCAGGCGCCGGCTTCGCTTCAATTTGAAGTGGCATCGGTCAAGCCGAATTGAAAACCACCTGTGGCTAGACCGCCGCTACAGTTAACGTTATTCCGCCTGCCTCGGCTCGCCGTTGGGATTGGCCTTCAGCGCATCAAAAAGCTGGCTAAAGAAGTTCGCATTGAAGGCCCACGGAGCCTTGAGTCCGGGACTGAACAGGTCATCTTGTTTGACCTGTGAAGCGAGGGTCTCCTTCGTCGCACCAGCCTTGATTGCGTCTTTCACACGCGTCATGAAAGTGTCCCACGTCCTCTGATAGGCCTGAACATCGGCTCTTGTCAGGAGAGGGCCACGGCCCGCGATGGCCGTGTCAAAATCCAGCTTCAAGACTTTATCGAGTATTCCAGGGACCTGGACAGCATTGGTTCCGCTGATGCCTGGACTCGGATTGGCGTAATTCACCAAATCGGAGAGCATCACGAGTTTCTTCGTCTTGAAGAAGACGATCGTATCCGCATCGGTGTGCGCCGAACCAAAGTAATGCGCTTCTACCTCGGCTCCTCCAAACTTAAGATCGTAGTCCTTGTCAAACAGCACGGTCGGTTTGCCGGGAGTACTGTTCAGGTTTCCGCTCTCCCAGAGTTCCTTCAAGTGTTTCAGCCCAATGACTGTCGCGCCGTGATCGATAAAATATTGATTGTGTGAAATGTGATCGCCGTGCGGGTGAGTATTGAACACGTATTTGACCGGCAATGGAGAAATCGATTTGATCTCGGCGATAAAGGCGGTCTCGATTTCGGCACCTGGATTCTTCGTATCTCCGAGGATCAGTCCCTCCGGTGTGACTTCAACGACCGAGTTGGCGCCACCGTCCGCGATGTACCACAGATCCGGCTTGATCTGCGTTGCCGTTTTGACGGGATCCGCTGCGGCTGCGCCCCGGCCGCGGCCACCACGGCCACCCTGGTCTTGAGCTACTGCGGCACCGCTGGCGATCGCAAGATGTATCCCGGTAATCATCAATAAGACGAACATTCGTTTTTGTATCATTGCTCTTTCCCTCGAAATGCAAATTTACGGATTGGTTGAGTCAGTTATGAACGAGGCTACGCCCTTTTTTTGATCGCGCAGCCACCCCTCCTTCAAAAGGAGGGGAATATGCCTGACTCAAAACATATGCAAATTCAAAGTGACCCACTACGCAAGTTTTGGCTTACTTGACCTTGACGTATTTTCGTAAGTTGTGTGCGCCGACATCCGCCGCAAAGACGGAGCCCATGCTGTCAGCTGCAATGCCGGACGCCGATGTTCCGCGGATCACCTTGTCCAAATCGGCGGGGTCCGGAATGAAGGCCTTGAGTGAGCCATCAATGGCGTTCCCAATGACGATGCCCCGCAGTTCGCCTTTCTTAGCCGATGGGTCCGGAAAGGAAGCGCCTACATAAATCGCGTCGTCCTTCCCCACAAACACCGAACTCGGTTGGCCGAATTGCTTCCATGCGGCGATGAACTTTCCGTCCTGATCGAACACCTGAATACGGTTGTTTCTGCGATCGGCGACGTACACCCAACCACGTGAACCACCGACGAAGATATCGTGCGGTTCGTCGAACTCGCCGGGCGCAGATCCTTTGCGTCCCCAGGATTTGATGAACTTTCCGTCCTTCGAAAACTTCACGACGCGGCCCGTCTCGTACTTGTTCGGAGCGTGGCCATCGGAAACAAAGATGTCACCATTCGGCGCTACGGCAACGCCGGTTGGACGATCGAACGCATCCGGACCGGTTCCGGCAACGCCCTCCTTGCCGAGCGTGAGCAATACCTTGCCTTCGGGACTCAACTTGAGAACTTCCTGACCCATAACCACGCCGGCCGCATTCTTGGCGGACATGCCAAGGATCGTTTCCTCATCGTTCACATCCGTCACCCACAAGTTGCCATCGCCTGCGATCGTGAATCCGTGAGGATAAGCAAACAGTCCAACACCAAAACTTTTGAGAAGCTTTCCGGACGGGTCGAATTCCAAAATCGGCGGATTCGCGGAACCGCGGCCGATGCACGTGGCCGAGCCCGCAGGGACGACATTGAAGCAGCGATGGAAGACCCAGATGTTGCCTTTCGAATCCACATGCACCCGGATGACTTCACCCCACTGGCCTCCGTTCATGGTTTTCGGCAGCGTCGGCCAGCCCTCGACCAAACGATATGGATTCGGCAGTTCGGTTGGCTTGGGATAGCGGGTTTCTTGCGCACCGGCGATCTCGGCAAGTGTAAAGATGGCGACACACGCAACGAGAACGCGATAGGACGTTCGACTCGCACGTATCATTGCAAACCTCTCGTTAATTTGGTTGGCCACGTAATACTACACCCTTCCAAAAAACGCACGTATACTCACCTCCATTCGGAGGCTCACATGAAGACTGCAACGATGATAGTCACGATATCGATCCTCTTAACCGTGTGTGCAGCGAGCGCGTTTGCATCCTCGTGCGATAGCGTGCTTGCGCTGAAGCTACCGGATACAACCATCACAACCGCTCAGCTCGTACCAGCGGGACAGTTCTCACCTCCAGGCGGCGGGGGACGAGGCGCCAATCCGTACAGGGATCTTCCCGAGTTCTGTCGCGTGACAGCAACGATCAAGCCCACCAGCGATTCTGATATCAAAGTGGAAGTCTGGCTCCCTGCAAATGGCTGGAACAGTAAGTTCCAGGCCGTCGGTAATGGAGGCTGGGCCGGAGTCATCAGCTATTCAGCCATGGCAGACGCCGTTCGCGCCGGGTATGCGAGCGCATCCACCGACACGGGACACTCGACCGCCGGTGGGAGTTTTGCACTCAATCATCCGGAAAAGCTCATCGACTTCGGGTGGCGTTCCGAACACGAAATGACTGTGAAGGCCAAAGCCGTCATCCAAGCTTTCTACGGCAGCGCGCCAAAACTTTCCTACTGGAACGGGTGCTCGACAGGTGGTCGGCAAGGCCTCAAGGAAGCACAGAAATTTCCTGATGATTACGACGGTATTATCGCCGGAGCGCCGGCCAATCGCACTGCGATCTCCTTGTGGATTGCTGCTGCGGTACTCAAAGACCCGGCAAGCTA
>QHXA01000582.1:0-2252 GCA_003222755.1 Acidobacteriota bacterium | reverse complement strand
GGCCTCATCGACGATCCGCGCAAATGCGACTTCGATCCGAGAGTGCTGCTCTGCAAGGCAAGCGACGGTCCCGAATGCTTGGCCGCCCCTCAAGCAGAAGCGGCGAAGAAAATTTATTCTCCGGCTATTAACTCGCGTACCGGACAGCAATTGTTTTTTTCACTCGTGCCGGGAACCGAACTGGGTTGGGGTGTTCAAGCCTCAGGTCCTGAGCCGTCGGCGAATATCTACGATCAATATCGATATGTCGTTTTCAAAGATCCCAAGTGGGACTGGAAAACTTTCGATTTCGACAAGGATGTCGTGCGTGGCGATCTGCCGGAAAATCTGGTCATGAACGCCACCGATCCGAACATGAAGGCGTTTTTCTCACATGGCGGAAAGCTGCTGCTCTATCACGGCTGGAGTGATACCAATGTTCCGACGTTGAACACGATCAAGTACTACAACAGTGTCGTGGATGCCATGGGCGGCACGGCCAATGCGTCCAAGAGTGTCCGGTTATTCCTCGAGCCTGGAATGGGCCATTGCGGAGGCGGTGAAGGTCCCAACGTGTTCGACAAAGTTGGTGCGCTCGAGCAATGGGTCGAACAAGGCAAAGCCCCGGAGAAGCTGAATGCGTCGCACAGTACCAACGGCAAGGTGGATCGCACGCGTCCACTGTGCCCGTATCCTCAGGTCGCCAAATACCAGGGCACGGGCAGCATCGACGACGCCGCCAATTTCGCATGCCGTATGCCATAGCGGACGGACCCTTCGGAGGTGTGTCATGTTGAAAGCAACTCGCATTAAATGGATCGCATTGTGTGCTGTCGCCGCATTCGTCGCGACGAGCGTGAGACCATTGGCGCAAGCACCCGGCACGAATCCATATCGGCCTGTGCGCGGGCTTGCAGATGGAGGCGGGCCGAGTGTTCCTGGTGGCGAATGGGCGCGCCTTCCCGGCGGCAGAGAGATGGGACCGCCGGCGTCAGTGCACGTCGATGTTGACGGCGAGAGTGTCTGGGCGTTTATTCGATGCGATGAGACCAGTCCCCTGCCTGCGGCGAGGGGCGGCCGTTTTGGTCTCGACTGCATGTATCCCGACGGGAAACTCAAACCGCACGACACGATTTATAAATTCGATAAGAACGGCAACGTCGTTAAGAGTTTCGGAGCCCAGATGTTCATTTGGCCGCATGGAATGCATGTGGACCGTGAGGGCAATGTGTGGGTGACAGACGGTGCTGCGGAAGACGCCGTCGCAACTGCAGCGAAGGCCGGAGTAAAAGCGGGACACATCGTGCGAAAGTTCAGCCCGGATGGAAAAACTTTAATGACGCTGGGCGAACCGGGAGTTGCTGGAAACGACGAATATCACTTCCGGTCTCCCGCCGGTGTCGTGACGGCTCCCAACGGAGACATCTTTGTCGCCGACGGCCATGGATCGAACAATCGAGTCGTGAAGTATTCCAAGGATGGAAAGTTCATCAAGTCCTGGGGCAAAACCGGATACGCGCCCGGCGAGTTCCGGACGGTGCACTGCATCACGATGGACAAGAGAGGCCGTGTGTTCGTCTGCGATCGATCGAATACCCGAATCCAGATCTTCGACCAAGATGGAAAGTACCTGGCAACGTGGCACCAATTCGGGATGCCAAGCGGCATCGCCTTCTCCGTAAATGAGGAAGACTTGATCTACGTGTTCGACTCGGAGTCGGACAATGTCGACAATCCCGGTTTCGAGCAAGGCATCCGGATAGGCGATGCCCTGAACGGTTGGGTGCGGTACTTCATTCTGGACCAGGGCGGTAACCCGGCTACAACAACAGGAAGCGGTCCCGAGTTCGGAACTGTGGACAAACACGGCAACATCTTCGCCGGAGAACCCCGCCCACGTGTTCTGCGCAAATACGTCAAGGTGAGATAGGTTACACACTCACCGCAACGACGTCGAATGGACTACGATCGGACCAACATTCCGGAAATGTACAAGCGAGGCCGCGATCATGGCCCGGCCTTTCTAGAACAGTGGATGACCGTGGTCGCTACTTACGTCGAACCAACGCAAGTTCACGAGATTCTGGATCTTGGATGCGGCACAGGACGCTTTTCCGACGGCCTTGCCGTCCACTTCAACGCACGGCTCATTGGAATCGATCCTTCCATAAAAATGCTTCGGCAAGCGCTAGAAGGCCAGACAACACCCCGCGCGCATTATGCAATTGGTGTGGCCGAGGCCGTGCCGCTACCGGCGAATTCAGTGGACATGG
>QHXA01000581.1 GCA_003222755.1 Acidobacteriota bacterium | reverse complement strand
GAGCACGTGACATGAGCAAGACGGATAGAAGAATCCACACGATCCGGCCTGAAACTCTCCGCCTTCTTTGAAACGTCGCTGCCCTCACTGTTTTTCTCCTTCAAATGCTATTTGGTTTGCTCTGTAGCAATGAGCCGGGCCTTGGCGCATTCATCGGCGATGTCGAGATAGCGCGCGAATCGCGCTTCGCCGTAGAAAAATGGATTCGGCGCGTTGGGATTTTTCCGGCGCGTTTCCATCGCTGCGAGGGTATCGACATAGATTCCGGGATGACCGCTCAGCAGGGCCACGGCTTTTTGCTTCTTCGCGACATCCAACGCGTGTTCGAGCGCGGCGAGAGATCGACGATCGGGGGCTGCAAACCCGCCGCTCGGCATCAATGCGATGTACTGCTTGCCGCGGTCTTTCACCGGCATCAGGATGGCGATTGAACCCGGCGTATGGCCTGGCGTGTGAATCATCGTTATCGTAGTGTCGCCTAATGTCAGCGTCTGTCCGTCGGTAATGGAGACGTCACGCGCCGGCAATTCCCGGTTCCTCTGCGGCGAGGCAACGATGAAATCCCAGTCTGCACCGGACATCAAAACGCTCGGCTTATAGATCGAAATGGCCGTGGACGATAACGACATATTTGATCTGCTTCGGATCCAGGCCGGCCTTTTCCATTCCAGGTATCAGAATCTTTTCCGCCTCTTCCGGCGTGTTCAACGAATCAATGACAATAATGCGCTGACTGGTTGTGAGCGCCCACGCACCGGCGTCGTTGAAACCGACATAGTAGAGATTGTCAAAAATCTTCGTGGGCTCGAGAGTCTGCCGTGGAACCGGCGGCAGCCCTGCCTCCTGTCGCAGCACCGCAGGCCTCTGCGGGCCCCGCGCGGAGCACAAGTTCGCTGCTTCCTCCAAAAGATCAGGCTTTGCTATCGCCATCGCGGCAGTAACGTGCGCCTGAGCCTCCTTGGATTCCAACCACTGCTTTTCCGTCAGATTGGTTGGTTGCTGCCCGCGCTGTTGAGCAACAAGGTTTATGTGAAGTGCTGCGCCAATGCATGCAGCGACAACAAATGTAGCTAATACTCTCTTGAGCATTGATTCCTCCGTGATGCGAATCAAGACTGAGTTCGGTTTCATGTTTGCCTCAAGACATGGAATTCGAGTGTGGATACTATACTTTTTCGATGGCAAAAGAGACATCCGGCACCGAAGTTTGGTGTCCAGGATGGCGGATTTTGAAATCTGACCAATTCTCAATCCCCAATTCTCATTGATCATCCGAGGGGAAGCGCGAGCGCTGACAGTAAACCCGCTCGCCGTACAGAACTCGCGCGCATTCCCAAACCCGCTCCTGCTCGGATGAGAATTGGGAATTGGTGCGCCAAGCGAAGCTTGGCGCTTCTGGCAGGGTGAAAGTCCCTGCGGACTAGATACGAAAACGGTCTCACTGAAGACCCGAGGGCACGTGAAAGTTTTTCGTAACCGCCGTCGTTGAAGAACCCGATCCGAGTCGCTTCAGCGTGTTATGATGCCCGGCATCCTGGACACGCGTTCTAGCCCGAATTCGAGGAGAGACCCCATGCGAAAATTTGTGCAGTTTCTTGCCACTGGAATTGGGATTCTGGCGTCGGTTGGATGGGCTCAGCAAGCCGGCCCGTACAAAGTGCTCAAGACAGCCAGGGTCGGCGGTGAAGGTGGCTGGGACTACATCTATGCCGACGTCGCCGGACGCCGGCTGTACATCCCGCGTCGTGGATCGCCCGCGGTGGCAGCGACAGACACGAGGCCCGCATCGCCGGCCGTCCAGACACGGTTGACAATCTACAATCTCGACACGCTCGAGATCGTCGGCGAGATTGCCGGTATCGGAGGGAATGGCGCCGCGGTCGACGCGAAGTCGGGCCATGGCTTCACCAGCAGCAAGCCGGTCTCGATGTTTGACACGAAGACGATGACGCTCATCAAGACCATTGATGTGGGTGCCGCGCAGCCGGACGGCATCTACTTCGATCCCTTCAACGAGAGGGTCTACGTCTTCAGTCATCCGACGAAGGACGCGACGGTGATCGACGCCAAAGACGGCAATGTCCTCGGCACGATCGATCTCGGCGGCGTGCCGGAGCAGGGCGTGGGCGACGGCAAAGGCATGCTCTACGTCGTCATGCAGGACCCGCAGGGCAGCGTCACCACCGTCGACGTAAAGACGATGAAGGCAATCGCGCATTACCCCTTCGGGGACAAGGGCAGATGCAACGGGCTGGCGTTGGATGACAAGAATCATGTGCTCTTCGCTGCGTGCGCGAACTCGGGAAATCCGCCTGCCCAACCGGCACAGCCCATGATGGTGGTTCTCAGCGCCGTGGACGGCAAAATCATAACGAGTCTGCCGCTTGCCGGCGGGTCTGATGGCGCGGTGTTCAACCCTTCAACGATGGAAGCCTTCAGCACGCATGGCAACGGCACGTTGACCATTATCAAGGAGAAGAGCCCGACGAGTTTCGAGGTCGAACAGAACCTTCAGACGATGAACGGCGCCAGAACAATCACGTTCGACAGTAAGACGAATCACATCTTGACGATGAGCCAGGAGCGTGGGCCGGCACCGGAGCCGGCGCCTGCCGGAGGCCGCGGGGGCCAAGGTCCAGCGATACCGGGTTCGTTCACGATTCTGGTGATCGGCAAGTAACATCAAGCCACCGTCCTTCGGCAAGAACCGAGCACGGTGGCGCGAATCTCCGAGTCACACACATCCGGCACAACAACCTCCCTCTGAGAATGCGACGATTCAGTCCCTACAACTTTGTGCCGAAATAGTAAGAGCCAAGTTAATCGGCCATTGACCGACGGAGTATAGCGGATTTCTTGACAAAACTCGCAAGCGGGCGTAGCTATTTCTTATCAAAAATCTTAAACACTCGAAGCAGATGTTCGTTTCCTGAGACACGTGTAGACGCGACGCGTTTTTATAAAAGCTAGATTGGCCAGGAAAGAGCCAGAACCAAGGCCTAGACGCCTGCCATATTTTTTCGGATCCGCAAATTCGCATTCGAAAGGAGCACAGTATGGTACGGAGGACGGGTACAAGTCTGCATGCGTTTGGAAGATTGGCAAGGGCGATTGTTGTATTAATCGCATTGGGAACAACCCTGGTCTTTGCTCAGACTTCCACGGGAACCATTTTGGGTACCGTGCGGGACGTTTCTGGAGCACTGATCCCAGGCGTGAGTATCACGGTCAAGCATACCGAGAGTGGCCTGATGCGTACCGTCGTGAGCAGCGAGCGTGGCGCCTACACTGTGGCGCTGCTTCCCGTGGGCGCATATGAGATCACCACAATGATGCCGGGCTTCAAGCAGGCGGTCCGGAGCGGCATTAATCTTGTCGTGGGTCAGGAAGCGGTGTTAGATCTGACGCTGGAAGTCGGAGCCCCAGCCGAGCAAGTCACAGTGACGGAGGAAGTGCCTCTGGTGAACACGACCACGAGTTCGACTTCAGGAGTGATCACCGAGCAACAGATAAAAGAGTTGCCGCTGAACGGCCGCAGCTTCGATCAACTGATAACGCTCAACGTCGGCGTTTCCAATGCCACTTCGAATACGCTCGACAGCGGCAACTGGAATATGTTTTCGGTATCGGGCAAGCGGCCGGAAACCAACCGGTTCATCATTAACGGAATCGACTGGGTTGGCGGGAACGCCAACGGCCAGTACATCACGCCGGAAGGAGCCAGCCGGCAAATGCTGGGCGTGGAAGCGGTGCGTGAATTCAACGTTCTCACGGCCACTTACAGCGCTGAGTATGGAAAACGGGCCGGAGGTCAGATCAACGTCGTGACAACCTCGGGGACCAACCAATTGCACGGAACCGCGTTCGAATATCTGCGCAACGGCGTGTTGGACGCCCGCAACTTCTTCGATCAAACCATTGGCGCCCCTCCGTTCAAACGCAATCAGTTTGGAGGCGCTCTGGGAGGCCCGCTCAAGAAGGACAAGATGTTCTTGTTCGGAACCTATGAAGGATTTCAAGAGCGGTTATCCCGTTCGAGCGCCTCGGTGGTGCCGGGCGCGTTCGCCCGCAAGGGTCTTATGCCGGATGGTTCGCCGGTTCCCGGTCTGAAGCCGGAAATGCTCAAGTATGCAAACGCCTTCTGGCCGACGCCCAGTACCCCGGACCGTCCCGACGGAAGCGCGATCGCCTACTCGAACCCGCCGCAGAAGATAGGCGAAAGTCTTGGCCTCGGGCGATTTGACTACGTCATCTCCAGCAAGGATACGTTCTATGGAAACCTCACGGTGGACAATGGCCTCAGGATCAACCCGTGGGGAGGAGGCGGCGGAGGCGATCCGAATTTCCAAACGGTCGCCAACCTCCTCGCCAAAACGCTCAGCTTGAAAGAAACGCATGTTTTTTCCTCCAGTGTCGTGAATATCGCAACGTTGGGGTACGCCGGGACGTACGCAGACAGTGTCAACGCTCCCGCCATACCGATGTCCGCAGACGTCGTGTTCCTCGAGGGAGGTAATCCCGGCACCGTTGTCATTGGGGGTGGGATCAGCGCGGCCGCCGCGTCTGCGATCGCGGGTGTGCCGGGCAATAACCCCTATCGAGGCGTGAGGAATTACTTTACTTACTCCGATGACGTGCGCTTCGTCAAAGGCAAGCACTCTTGGAGCATGGGAGGCTGGCTTCTGAAAGTGCAACAAGGCCTGTCCGGCGTGGCATTGTCATCGGCGGCAAACGTCGCCTATCCAACCATA
>QHXA01000580.1 GCA_003222755.1 Acidobacteriota bacterium | reverse complement strand
GGAGATTCTGGCCCAATCTGGACGTCCGGGACCGGTGCGCCTAAGGGAGTGTGCGCCACAGGTTCACTGTACACCGACACCACCGGGGGCAAAGGCACAACGCTCTACGTGTGCGAGTCGGCCGCATGGGCACCGAAATAGCGTTCCTCGGATTCATACCATTTAACAAATTTTCGAACGCCTTCGTTGAAAGACGTTTGCGGTTTATAGCCTAACAGTCGTTGAGCTTTTGAGATATCTGCGTAAGTAACCCCGACATCGCCTGGTTGCGCAGGCGTGCGGTCAAGCATGGCTTTTCGTCCGGTAGCTTCTTCCAAACACCGCACAACTTCAGACAGCTTTACACAAAACGCTTCGCCTAGATTGAGCACTTCAAATTCGAAAGGTCGATCGATTGCCGCAAGAACGCCCTGAACAATGTCGTCAATATAGGTGTAATCTCGAGCAGTTTCACCCTCGCCGAAAAATGGGATAGGTTTGCCTTCGTAGAGAAGACGTGTGAATTTGTGAATGGCCATTTCAGGCCGTTGCACTACGTTCCTACGCTTGATTCTTGGATCGTAGAAGTCATTGAAATCATCGACACAGACGACTTCCTCACCTCGCTCAAGCAGGTGGTCAACCACGTGAGACCCAATAAAACCTGCACCGCCAGTGATCAGCACCATATGAAAAGCTGGAACTTTTCGCGAAACAATAGCATACCCACACCTTGAAATAGAGCAACGTGTAGATGATGATAAGGATCGAAATAGCCCATGTCGCGACTACTGTTGTACAACTTCCTGAATGCGGCCCAAATTGGATCGGGCTTGTTATTCCAAGTCATCTTGGCCAGGAAATTCGGCGCAACAGCACCAACTGATGGATACTTCCTCGCCGCCACGGTCCTCACAGCGATTTCTGGGATCGGCAGTCTGCTTTCAGAGATGTTTTTGCAGCACTATCACGATCTGAAAGTCGGAAGCCATGATGATGCGTTGCGATTTTACGCTGCTACCGTCAGCCTGTCGGTTATTGCAGGCGTGATTCTCAGCATCGGAGGGTTCTTCCTCCGGGAGCAGATCGTTACGCTGTTTGCATTTGGAATCGATCCTCCAGTGAAAGCCGCAGCTGCGCAATTTCTGGCAATTATCATTTGGGGGCTTCCCTTTACGGGACTAAGCAAAATCAATAGTGCTTTTCTCAACGCTGAACTTCTGTTAGGAATGCCTTATCTGGCCACGAATTTCGGAAATATTGTGAGCATTTTGGGAATTCTGCTGCTTGGTTCCCGAATAGGCGTTATGGCCGTCGCAGCAAGCTCACTGGCATCGATGATTGTGATTGCTGTACTGCAACAGATGTATGTTCAGTTGAGAATTGGAAAAGGAGTCGGTTTCCAGCTATGGCATCCTCGAATTCCACAACTTATCCGAAGCAGTTTCACGGTGCAGATAGGGCATCAGATTTACATGCTGAAGGATGCCGTTGTTACAAATGCACTTGCATTTCTTCCTCCCGGCAGTATCAGCTTGTTCAACTACGGGTATCGCATCAGTACCCTGGTCTTCTCGATTGCGAATTCACCTGCGCTCCTTATGTTCGCGAGCCGTAGCGCCCGGTCTGTCGCGGAACGTAGCTTCGAGAGCGTCACCAAGAACATCCGAATGTTTCTTTTACAGAACGTGAAAAATTATTTCTTCCTATGCCTTGTAGTCGCAATGGCTCTTCCGCAGCTTCTGCCGCATGTGTTGGGACAAAAGTTTTCATCCGCTGACCTGACCCGCATGTATTTTCTATTCCTCGCAATACTGCCGTACCACGTGATTCTGGCGTTTGAATTACCTTTTGTGCAAACAACGCTGGCGTTCAAGAGTTGTTCAACTGTCGTTCGTATTGCTGTGCTCTTTTTGTTCTTATATATTGCCTTCCTACTTGCTCTTGGCCCGCACTTCGGAATTTATGGCGTCGCGGCCGCTCTGAGTGCAGCTCAGGTGTTCAATACAGGAGCCTACATTAGATGCGTTACCAACCAGTTGAAGCAGGTGAGGCTGTAGAGTGTCCGGCATGCGGCTCTACAATTGGCCCAGCTGAAACAGCCGTCCGCGAAACGATTCTTTCCATTTATGGGGTCGAATACACGGTTCTGGAGTGCTCAAAGTGTGCGAGTAGCTATGCATATCCGAGAGTACCAGCGCCAGCTGATTGGTATGCTGACATTCATGAATACTATGGTTGGCGTTGGGACTTCGACGAAGCGATTCGAGATCTCCGGATCAGCCTGCCTCGCGGAGCACGCGTTCTTGAAATCGGATGCGGTGAAGGTGTGGTGCTGCAGGAACTGGCAGACTATGAAGCAATCGGCTTGGATGTGAATACTGCAGCAATTACTAACGCGAAAAAAAAAACTTGCAGGTGCACGCAAATAGTCTCGAACAATTTATTGCATCGGACGGTGGTGCGCGATTTGAAGCCGTCCTGTTCTTCCACCTGCTTGAGCACTTATCTGACCCTTTCCGGTTTTTGACAATTTGTCGATCCGTAATGAGCCACGACGGCATTTTAATTTTGTCTGTTCCTAACGAGCGCCGGCTGTTCTTGAAGATCGGTCGTGAATGGTGGGATAAGCCGCCGCATCATCTGACGCGTTTCTCAGAAACGGGGCTGAGGCGGTTGCTGGAACGCACCGGATTCGAGGTGGCGGCAAGTCGATTCCAACCGACAGATAGGTCACTGCCACGCGGTGCGAGAGCATGTGCGGATCATTGGTTCAGAACTATATATTCGGCGAGCGGCATACAACATTCGAAATGGATTCGTCGTGCACTCAAAGCTGGACTCATTCCACCAGCCGCTCTGGCCGTTATACGTGCGCGTAAAGAAGTAGAAAATGACGCGGGGCTTTCTCTCTACATACTTGCGAAGGCCGCCGCATGACCGCGCAAAAGGCTTCTCCTACGATATCGGTAATTGTTGATACCTACAACCAAGCGCGCTTCATTACGCAAGCGATTGACAGCATTTTGGAGCAGACATTTGACCGGAAGGATCTCGAGATTATCATCGTCGATGACGGATCCGATGACGGAACGGATGAGATCATCCGCGGTCGCTACAAAAACGCTGTCACATATATTTACCAACCAAACAGTGGACAAGCGTCCGCCTTGAATACTGGCTTTCAATTAGCCCACGGCGAATATATCGCTCTACTAGATGCAGACGATTATTGGCGCCAGGACAAATTGAAAATTGTCTTAGATGCGTTCGCTCGATTCAAACTCGATGTGGTCGCGCACAATCTAAAGATTGTCGGCTCTAACCAAACGGAAAAGCTATATTTCCCTT
>QHXA01000579.1:8955-9519 GCA_003222755.1 Acidobacteriota bacterium | reverse complement strand
CGGCGTTGTATACGGCGTGCGTGAGGAGAATGTCGCCTTTCTGGAGTTTTCGAAACATTTTCGCCGGCATGGGCTAGCGGTACCGGAAATCTACGTTGAAGACCTGAACCGCGACGCGTACCTGGAAGAAGATCTCGGAGATACGACGCTCTTCGAGTTCCTGTCGAAGAATCGCGCCGGCGATAGTGTTGCCCCTGAAGTCATCGAAGCGTACCGGACCGCGCTTGCCACGCTGCCGCGGTTTCAGATCGAGGCCGGCCGCGATCTGGACTACACCGTGTGTTATCCGCGTGACAGCTTCGATCGCCAGTCGATCGCGTGGGATTTGAATTACTTCAAATACTATTTCCTGCGGCTCGCCGGCATCCCGTTTAACGAACAAGCGCTGGAGGACGATTTCGCCCGTCTGACGGAATTCTTGTTGAGTGCGGGCCGCGAGTACTTCTTGTATCGCGATTTCCAATCCCGCAACATCATGCTGCGCGATGGGCTGCCATTCTTCCTGGATTATCAGGGCGGCCGCAGAGGCGCGCTGCAATACGATGTCGCTTCCCTCTTATACGA
>QHXA01000579.1:8237-8911 GCA_003222755.1 Acidobacteriota bacterium | reverse complement strand
ATCTCCAAAATCTCGGGCAGTATTCCGATCTCACGCGTGAAGCGTTCATGCACCACTTCTACGCCTACGTGTACGTGCGCATGATGCAAGCCATGGGCGCTTATGGCTATCGCGGCTTCTTTGAAAGGAAGCCCCACTTCCTGCAAAGCGTGCCCCACGCTTTGCAGAACCTGCGCTGGCTGGTTCACAATGTCGAACTGCCCCTCAACGTGCCGACGCTCCTGGCAGCATTCAAGAGCATGCTCGCTTCGGAGAAATTACAGGCTCTCGCGTCCGAAACGGAAAGCCTGGCGGTCCGGGTTTTCAGCTTCTCGTTTCATCAAGGGCCGCCGAAAGACGACACCGGGCACGGCGGCGGCTACATTTTCGATGCGCGTAGTCTGCCGAATCCGGGACGTGAAGAGCGCTTCAAAAACCTAACTGGCAAAGATGCATCCGTAATCGGTTACCTGATGCAGCACGAGAGCGTGCATCAGTTCCTGGCAAGCGTCATGTCCCTCGTGGACGCAAGCGTCAGCAGTTATCAGAATCGCGGTTTCAAGCACCTGATGGTCTCGTTTGGCTGCACGGGCGGCCAACATCGATCCGTTTATCTGGCCGAACAGCTGGCGAAACATCTTCGGAGCCGGAACGGAGTTGAAGTTGTCGTGCAGCACCTTGGGTTGGAGAAGCTC
>QHXA01000579.1:4384-8211 GCA_003222755.1 Acidobacteriota bacterium | reverse complement strand
CTCGGGACACGTCTGCGCCCGCTCACCAATACGCGGCCGAAGGCATTGGTTGAAGTCAGCGGCCGTACATTGCTGGAGATCACGCTGTTGCGCTTACAGGCATTTGGCGTCCGCGACGTGATTGTGAATGTGCATCATTTTGCCGGCATGATTGTCGATTATCTGAAAGCCAATGACAATTTCGGCATGCACGTTGAAATCTCTCGCGAAGAAGTCTTGCTGGACACCGGAGGCGGTCTGAAAAAGGCGAGCTGGTTTTTCGGCAGCAATCCGGATGAACCGTTCATCTTGCATAACGTCGATGTCATTACGACGATCGATCTGCACCGCATGGCGGATTTTCATGTTCGAAACCGCGCTCTCGCCACGCTGGCTGTGCAGGACCGAAAGACTTCACGATACTTGCTGTTTGATGAAGCGGGTCGTCTGTGTGGGAAGAGTCCGACGCCCGATTCCCGGTTTCAATCGCTCGGGTTTTCGGGACTGCACGTGGTCTCGCCGCGGCTACTATCGATGATGGGCGACGACGAGGTGTTTTCGATTACTGCGTGTTATCTCGATCTGGCTTCTCGTGGAGAAAGGATCCTCGCGTTTCGCGCGGATGAATACGAGTGGAAGGACATGGGCCGGCCGGAGAATTTTACCGCGACGCCGCACGCCGGAGGCGTGCCCGGAAATTAGCCAGGGGTAAGCGTTTTTGCGTACAAAGTGTGCGAGGACTCGACACCCCTTCAGGGTGCGGGATCGGTTTTGTTTCGATAATCCAGGGGTACGCAAAAAACGCGTACCCCTGGCTAATTTCCGTGCACGCCTCCGGCGTGCGTTTATTCCAACGCTTTCAGTAACGCTCGCTGTTGGTCCAGGCGCCTCGACCGGTCCTTCCCGAAACGCACGACACCAGCAAAGATGGACTCCGTATCCAGGTGCGCTTCGGCGATCACATCCGCTTCGAGCCCGCCGGTCAGCCACTGATTATTCCAATCCGACGTCATCGAATACGCGTCGGTCAGCGAACCGACATTGCGCAGCGGCCACATGCGGCGCGTGCCGCTGCTGACAAACATGAGATCCTGCTTCGCTTCGGCCGGCAAAACAGAATTTCGATACGCCTCAGGCTGCCGATCGAACAGCTCCTCGCTTATCGCGGAGATCACTTTCACGTTGATGCCGGCCTGTTCCAGGCGCGGAAGAATGGTCACCAGATTGAAAGTGGCACTGGATCCTTGCGCGACGACGTAGCCGTGCTTCGGTTGACCCGGCGCGAAGTCCCGAATCACATAAAGCCCCTTAGCTGCCGCACGCAAATCCGGATCCGCAAACTTCGTCCGATCGGCAACTTTGAAATCCGGACGCGCGACTTCAATCACAATGATCCCGACCTTCTTCTCACGCGCGGCGATCTCAGCCGCCGCAAAATATCCGGGTGCGACGTCGTTGTAGTCCCAGAAACTCAGGTTGATGACTTGGCCGCGGGGGAACAGCTTCCACACCTGTGGCGAGAAAATGCCGAAGTGTGTGCGCGCATCGGCTGCGGTCTCTGGACCCGAATGTCCCGCGAGGATGTGCAGAACACCCGTCCGGAACTTGCTGTCCTGATTTTGCTGGCTCCACACGCGAGCAGGCAAGTACATCAGGGGCGTGAACGCGCCATAGGTGCCGCTGAATGCCCATACGCCCGCGAATTTTTCGGGATCAACCGACGCGTTCTGGCTGACTAGACCGATTGCCGTGGACGCATTGCCGGCCTCTTGAATGGCGGCCTTCAGCCGAGTTCCCAGCGGATTCGTCTCGGGATCGTAATGCCCCCAGATGCTTCCGTGCTCCAGATTCACCGACTCCGATAAATCCGCAGCCAGCGTCAGTACCCGGTTTTCAGTCACGTAGTTCAACCACTTGACGATTTCCGAAACCGCGCGGCGCGCGCCGGCGACTTCACCGTACTTGCGGAAAAGCGAAACCTTGATCTGTTTCTCGGCGCCGGAAAGAGGGTTCTTCACCGTGAGGCTCTGCGGCTCCTCGGGAAGATTCGCCACACGAAGACGATCATCCAAAAAAGGATCACGCTTCACATCGATGCGAACTTTGAAATTGTCTTTCAGCGAATCACCGATGTCCGCGAGGCGGTCTGCGAGCCAATCTCCAAGACCATTCCGATCGAGCGCGGACATCGCGATATCGATGTTTGTCTTGAACTGGATCAAGCGCTCGCGAGGATCCGTTACGGCTCCGTCGCGAATGCCGGCAAACTTCACGCCGTAACGCTCCTCAAACGTTTGCGCCAGCGTAACGAAGTAATCCGAGTTCATCTTAAAAGCGTAAGGATGGCTCGGATAGCCCACGATCTGATCCGTGCCCGGCAGCTTTCCGTTCACGGCGCCGGGCCAGTAGCCTTTAATCGTTTTGCCGAACACGATCATCGGCCGGCGATCGCTCGGGTCCCATGCCTCCATCGTCTTCAGCACACCGAGCACCTGCTCGTAATCGTGACCATCAGGTATTGAAAAAACATTCCAACCGTAGGACGTCCACTGATCGATCAGGCGATATCCTTCGAACTTACGGTTCACGACACCGCCGATGAGCGCGTCATCGATGCCGGCATTATTATCCGAGAAGAAAATCCGGAGCCGTTTGCCCACTTGGAGAGCGATGGCCTGGGTCTTTAATTCCTGCGCATGTCCGGCGCACATCGCAAACTCGCCTTCAAAGGCGATCACTTTGGGCGAACCTACGGGTGCGCCGATGATGTCCCAGAAGGCCGCCTTTCCCGCAGCGGTAGCGATCCCAATTCCGGAGGGTCCACCGTTGACATCATTCGTTACGTCTGTGGATTCGATATGTCCCGACAACGCGCGGATGCCGCGGCCTTTGGCCTGCGTAAACAGTCGATGATCGGCGAGACCTTGATCGGAAAGCAGCGTCTTCAGCGCCCCGGCGCCACGCCGGAACCCCAGCCCATCCACAGAAAGCATCGCGAGATCTGGCGGAACGTAGTAGCGGCTGTCGCCGGTCGCCTGATATTTGCGATACATCGCCTCGCCCATGATCATCCACAGCGCGTAGCAGGTCGGCGCGCAGTGGCCTGCGGCCAGCATGAACTTATCCGAATACGGATGCTTCGGCCTTCGATAATCAAAACGGAGACCACCCCGTTCCGGTCCCGCCAAATGGGTGACGACGTTGAATGGCGTGTAGGCGAGCGGCCCGCCAAAATGCCCGGTCTGCGAATAATTCCCCAGCAACACCAGCGTCATGCACGTCACATAACCGATATCTTCAAGTTGTTCCCGCTCCGTTGGCAGCTTTAAATCCGAGACAGACACCGGCGAAACTTGACTCATTTTTAGTTATTCCTTTCCTGTTGGATGAAGCACACAGCAGCCCTAAACGTGGGCGAGGACCGGCCGGCAGTAAGAAGGCGGCAAAGCGGCTTCCGAAAGTATCCGGACGGTGGGCCCGACGTTACAAAGACTGCCCGAGGATTTTAACCGATATCGGGCCGTTCGTGGAGGCTCGCAAACCTCAAATCCGCCGAACCCTTCAAAGTTCGAGCTCGCCCACGATTCCCAACCTGAAGGTGGAGAATCCGCTGGAACCCTCACGAGACAACTGAACTTCAGTCGCCGTCACGCCATTCGTGCGTGTTCCCGTCAGCTGCGCGGATTAAATCGGCGAGAACATCGTACGGCTGGGCGCCGACAACTTTGTATTTACCGGTAATGAAGCTTGGCACGGCGGTGATACCGGATTGCCGGGATAGCTGCCAATCCGCATCGACAGCATCCTTGAACGTGCGGTTGGTCAACACCTCGCGCGCGGCTTTTTCA
>QHXA01000579.1:471-4348 GCA_003222755.1 Acidobacteriota bacterium | reverse complement strand
CCGATGTTGCGGCCATCCACGAAGTACGCTTGGTACAACGCGCCGTGAATGGATTCGGAACCCGGCTGCGAGTCCGCCCATTTCGCGAGTTCCTGCGCGAGCCGGCTGTTGTAGGTGTGAGTGCGCCGGCCGTATGGCAGACCCTCGGCATCCATGAGACGTTTCATCCGCGTATGCATGGCATCTAGATCGAAGCCTCGGCCGGCAAACAGATCCTGGAGGGGAAGCCCTTCCGCCGGCGTGTCTGGATGCAAAGGGAAATAGACCCAGCGCACGTTGAGTTCGAAATTTCGTTTCAGTTGTTCAATACGCCCGGTACTGAGGTAGCACCAGGGTCAGATGAAATCCGTAAATACTTGCAAGGTCGTCATAGTTCGGGAGCGAGCGTTTTTTGTGGCTACTTCCCTTTCTTGGCTGCTTCCTCCGCTGCCCTCTTCTCTTCGAGACGTGCTCCGACCAGGGTGTTATACAAGCCGTAATTGCCCTCATGGCAGGCATGCTCAAATAGCGGGCCAACTGTTTTCTTCAAAGGGAGGTCTGCGTCTTCAAAGGGAGGTCTGCGGTCCACGGGCGTGTCCATGTCGACTCATCTTCAACGGTGAACTTGTACTCAATCGTATCGGCATCTACCCGCGTGAAGCGTTCAACGACACGCATGTTTTCGCTGGAGCCCCTCAATGGATTCTTCCCGTTGAAATTCGTCGTCTCGATGACAAGCGTGTCGCCTTCCCAGTGACCGCGCGAATCTCCAGTCCACTGCCCGATGTTTCGCTGAACGTGTGCGCGGCCGTCCAGCGGAATGATGCGAACATCGTGGGCCAGCTCGAAGAGGATCATCACGTATCCGGGTGTTTGCACAATTTGATAATTGCTGTTGTAGCCAGCGGGGAGCATCGGCGGTCCCGCTCCTAAGAAGATAATGCAACGATCATCGAGATCGTTACTCTGTGCGGAGTCCCACCGGCCGACGAGTTTCGCCGCTTCAGCGCGTTCAGCGGCTCTCTTCTGTCCCTCGGGAGTTAGTGGAGGAAGCCTGCCATCCGGCGGATCCGCGATGAGCGATGTCCGTAAATTCAATGCGTGCGTCGACTGGCTGCGGTCCAGCCCAAACTGAGTGAAATCATAGTGCACATCCGCTATCGTGCCGGGCACCGTTTGCTCGCCTTCCTGTTCAGCGGCCTTCTTCTCAACTTCGAGAGCTTCTTCTTTGGTATAGAACTCTTTGTTGACGTTTCGTGGCCGCTCCAGCGGTGTATACGTGGAGTTCGTCCAAAAGCCCTGCAGATCCGGATGACCATCCGCCATGCGCGGCGGCGTCCATTTCTTGGCCTGGGCGGCGGCCAAACCCGTCACGAGTAACAAAACCGCGATAGAAGTGAAAACTCGGTGCTTCATAAGAAGCTCCTTTCTCCGCTAGCCTGACATAGTAAGGGCACAGAAGATTATTTAGTCGGCTGCTTCTTCAGATGTCCATACATTAACTCTTCAGCAAATTCCACGCATCGAAATTCCAGAACTTGAGCGTTCTTTTCCTTGCGGCGGTAGAGCGGCATGCTCATCTTCCAAGGCCGCGAAAACACCTGCGGATCTTCGATCGTTACTTCGTAATTCAGATGGTCCGGACCTGTAGCTGTGAACCGTTCAACAACGTGTAATTGGTCGCTGTGAAAATTTCCGGCTCTGTCGAACCATGTCTTGTCGTTGAATCCGGTGGTGTCGACGACCAATGTCTCACCTTCCCAGTGGCCATTCGACCATCCCATCCAGCTGTCGGCCGGCGCCTCCGTATGATTGGTCATGTAAATCGTGCGGACGGCCCTCGCGTATTGGTGAATCATCATGATGTGCTGCGGGCTTTGAATAATCTGGAACGGCTGAGGCATGTACGTCGCGCGAGGCACACCGGGTAAGTAACATTTGATTTCGGGATCGAGCGTGAGCCGATTCTCGAAATTCTGCTTCTTCTTCGCGGCGGCCTCGGGTAAGTACGGAATGCCGCCGCCCTCGACCACACCAACTCCCGGGGGCACGGCATCGGCAGCGCCGAGCGCCAAGACTCGGCCCGGCGCCGCCGCATGGCCTTCAACATCCCAATAGGCTTCGTTGAGGGCCTGCCAAATACCGTTCAAGTTGGGTTTCCCGTCAGCGGTCCGTGGAGCACGGTAGGTCTGGGCTGCGGCGGGAGCGGGAATAGATAAATAGACACTCACGAGGACACAAAGCGATACGGAAAGTTTTTTCATATCCCTGCCAAAATCTCCATAACGCGGGCTAAAGCCACGAAGCTGTGACTAAATTGACCGCGGCGCGAAGTCCCCTCCTTGGAGCGCGAAGCGCAAGCGCGAGCGCGCAGCCTCAAGACGCGAAGCGCAAGCGCGATAGCGCGCAGCCTCAAGAAAGCAGGGGACTTTTTCAGCGCGCCCGCCACTTCTTTCATAGCTTTCACGCGACTACATTCTTGATCAAAACGTTCTAACTCTTCGACGCCGGTGGATACCGCAGTTCCTGCCCGACAAGTTTTGCCGGATCGGCGCCGGGTTTCGGGCGGAACTTCTGCACGCGGCCGTTGAACACTTCCGCGAGGTACAGGTTTCCTTCCTGATCGACTGTGATCGAGTGCGGACCATTGAATTGCCCGGGAAAACCGCCGGGACCACCCCAGCCGTAGAGGTAGTGCCCGCTCAGGTCGTATTTCACAATTCGATTAGTTCCACCGTCCGAAATCCAAAGGAACTGGTCGGTCGTAAGAAGATGCGCATATGGCGATGACCGCACTCCAGTGTTCCACATGTCGAGGAACTTGCCGTTCTCATCGAATACTTGGATGCGCCTGTGCCCCCGATCGACGACAAACAGCCGGCGATCGTTGCTGATCTGAATACTGTGAACCGTATTGAATTCGTTCGGACCGGGATTCTTCGGATCTTTCGGAGGACCGCCCCAGTCCATCAGAAACTTGCCGTCTTTATCAAATTTCGCCACGCGCGTGCCGCCGTAGCCATCGCTGATGAAGAAAGTGCCATCAGGCAACCATGCGATATCGGTCGGCCGATCAAACAGCTTTCCCGCGTCGCGGCCACGCTTGCCTTTGGTGCCAAGCGTCATGACGAGCTTGCCATCGTATGTGAATTTGTAGATGACATGCAGTTGATCGTCAATGATCCAGACGTGCTTTTCGGGATCATAAGGACTCATCTTGATCTTGTGCGGTCCGCGTCCGCAGGTCATGTCGAAAAGCTTGTCTTTGTCGGACCACCATTGAACGAGCTTCCCATTGCGGTCGACAACGAGGATGACGTGGTGGTACCGCCGCTGCCAACCACGTTTCTCAACGGGTTGACAGGTGGGATCGAGACCATCGTCATTGCCTGTGGCCACACGCGCTGGAGTGAGCGCTCCATAAGCTGTCCACGGTTTGGCACCCGCAGGCAAAGGCAGCTCGCCGCGCTGCGCAATCCAGATGCGGTCGGGCGTTTCGGCAAAGACAGCGCCGACGGAGCCCCACGTCCAGCCCTCATGCTTCAAACCGTCCGCTTCGTCGGGAAGCGGCTGCGGCCAATTCTGGACCAACTCATAGGGTCCGAATTCTTCCTGCCCGCCTTTTTCCTGCGGCACCGCCGCGGGTTGTATCGCCGTGGCCGAAGCCGACTTGGTCTCTGATGACACATTGCAGCCCACGAGGACCGCACACAACAGAATCCCTAAAAACACGCGCATCGCTGGCTCTCCTTTCATATGTTGGTTGGGTTGTTGCGAGAGTCTAGCGCAGTTGCGTTTGGATTTGGACATTTAAAGCGTACGTTCTGCGCGATAAATGAGCAAAACCGGAGTGTTGCTGAAGGACAGACGCTTCGGCACCGCGGAGCGGTGCGAGGAG
>QHXA01000579.1:0-402 GCA_003222755.1 Acidobacteriota bacterium | reverse complement strand
GCGTACCCCTGGGTAATTTCCCAGCGCCGCTCCGCGTGCGTGCGGCGGTGTATGGACTGCCGCTACAGTTTACTTCCTCCCGAGCGAAGCCTTGATCTCGGCGAGCGTGGTAAGTCGATCGGGATTGAGGCTGTGAATCGACATGATGCGGTCAGGGGTGAGCTTGAGTCGCTCGATATTGTCCACGAACACGATGGTTCCGACCACCGGCGGATTGGGCACAGCCTCATTCGGCGGCGGCAGATTGAACATATCGGCATAGACGAGGATCTTTTCCTTCGGCAAGTACCCGATAACCAATCCATCGGCGTGCGGGAGCCCTTTGATCACATGCACCTCGAACGTCCGCATGGCGTCCTGGAAAACTTTCTTGTCGCCCTCAAAGCCGTCGATGACCGGTTT
>QHXA01000578.1:3630-3895 GCA_003222755.1 Acidobacteriota bacterium | reverse complement strand
GTGAGCGAACGGAAAGCAGTTCATCAAGATCAATCGCTGCCGGCGCGCCGTGGGACTTGGCGGCTTTGATCGCGATCGAGCGGCCGCGCGCGACCTCGAGATTGAATCCCATGATGGCTTCATACACGCTGCCGATTTGCTCGACGTCGAGTGTGCTGTAGCTCAGGCGTTCGCCATCGAGGATAAAGAGATTCGAAAGAACGCGAAAAATCACGTCGTCGGAAACGGCGGGCGCCTCGATGCGCTCGTCCTCGCGAAGGCGCGT
>QHXA01000578.1:3007-3491 GCA_003222755.1 Acidobacteriota bacterium | reverse complement strand
TAGCTGACTCCATGCGCCGTAACGCTGATTCATCGTGTCCGGATAGCGTCCGTCGTCTTCGCGAAGGCGCTCGAAGAGGCCACCCAGCGAGTAGTAATTCGTGTACACCGGATCGGAGGGCATCAATCCGCGATCTTCGGCGTAAAGGATAAACACCAGACGCATGAGGACATTCAGCAATCCCGCGTAAACATGGTTCGGATCCTTCGCCAACACATCCTTTAAAAGATTTCCGTTCACTGCGGAGTCCGCGGCTTGAAACCCACGAACCAATTCATACAGAGCGGCGAGCACCTGCTCGGCAAGCTGGGTAGAAACGGTGTTCTGATACCGGCGGCTTTCCGCCAGGATCGCAAACAATCGCTGTTTTTCCGGAACGCTGAATAACCGTTCGGCCGAGAGCAGCATGTGCATCGCGGCGAAGATCGGACGGCCTGCGACTTGAGCCATCTCCGAAACCGAAAACGTGATGTGACCGCTGGTT
>QHXA01000578.1:0-2956 GCA_003222755.1 Acidobacteriota bacterium | reverse complement strand
CCACTTCGGTTTCACGCAGCAATCGCTCAAATTTCGCTTGCGGACTTGCCTGCCACTTGCGATCGCCTCCAGTGAGTGGCCTGTCGAGGTTCGTGCCGCTCGGCAGGGCTTGCACCAGCATCAGCCAGCGTGTCTCTCCGTCTTTCGGCTGGAATCGCGGCACCGCACACGTCGGGCGCAATGACTCGTGATATTCCGGAAGCGGAATCTCGAGCGCGGCCACATCGTGGTCGAGATCGGCCGGTTCCCACCCGAGAACATTTTGAGCAAAGGCGGCGAAATCCGAGATCTGAGGAATAAGTTCGTCGTTTTTGCCGCGCGGCAGGCAAGCGAGAAATTTTTGATGATCGGGAGCGATGTTGCGATTGACCTGAGCTTGAGCCGTAAGCAGCGCCGGCGCCGACACGACGAGGCCGACCGGCTGAACGTAGCCGATCCATTCCAGATGCGCCTGCAGTGCGGGATCTTTCGCCATGCTGCTTGACGGCCTCACGTTCAGCCGCGAGCCCCCCGGCTCCGTTGGGATTTGGATTTTGTTCGCCCGCGGCTCGGCGGCAACGTGGCGTTGTGCGTGTTCCTGCGAGGGGCGCGCGCCGATTTTATTTTCGCAATTAGTTCTCGCACTACGGGGACTAGCGCAACGGGCACTTCCATTGTGGTGCTTTCGAAAGCGGCATCGATCTCGGCTGCAGCTTCTTCGTCACTTTGCGATTCGTAATAGTCGAGTACGCGCCGGATCCGGGCTTCATCCCATCCGCCCGGGTATTTCTTGGAAGTCATCGTTTTCTCCTTTTTCTGCGGCGGAGAGCCCGCTTTGCCTTCGGTCCCAACTCATACGCAGTTATAACAAAAACCGAATTGGGAAGAGGATCCGGAACGTAGATCACCTTCAAATATCGTCCCTGTTGTGTCTGACCCAGCGCAATTCGAGAATCATTGCGCCCCCGTATGTCTCGTACTGGTCGAGCGAGAATGTCTTCAACTTCGTGCTCTGAGACCTCGTGATTATAGATATGCGGCAGTCCCGTTGCTGCATCAATGTGATATCGGATCGGCACGTCGGTCAGTCTTCGCCGCTCTCATCAATAACGCGAATGTCACCCACGCATGCGACAAAACTCGGTTGCGTACCAGCATTCAGCCAGACCAATTGCCAGCTTACTGTAGGGGCGGTCATAGACCGCCCCTACAGAAGAACACAACGAGAACAGAATTGTCGTTGCAACCCGATAAGAGGCTATTCAACCTGTCACCGGCCAAAGATAAACGAGACCCACGGGCTCGACGCGGCGCGCCTTTACCTGGTATAGATCTCGAATTCGTTCCGGTTCGGTGTTTAGTTCAGTCTCAATGCTATCGAGACGCTTGGCCCAATAGCGCTTGTTCAGCTCCAGTTGCCGAAGCTCCTCGAGTTCGTCGCCATAATTCAGGCGAAGCTGGCGATCGTCCATACTTTCGTGCCGCGCGTACGTCGCTTGGATATGTTTCTTCTGCGTTTCAAGAATGTCGCGCATTGCTTTGGCTTCGACAGCCCCGCGCTCGGCGAGCTTTTGTTCGGCATCTCGGATGAACTCCTGGCCGCGGGCTTCCAGGAATGGGAGAAGCTCATGCACATCGCGCGGCGCTGAAGCTTGCAGCTGTCGCACGACGATATCCGGGATCGGGTGACCGCCATCGAGTAGCGCGCTTTCCAGGAGACTCAACGTACGGCTCTCCGCCTCGCGTGCATACGGCGACAATGGCTCTTTACGGATTTCGGCCTCGACCCAACGCGCCGTTACCGGAACGATTTCTTCGTGAAGCCGTGCGGCTCCCGGGCCGTAGAGTGACAGCCGGCCTAACAAAACGACACGCCGGATCGCATCGGAAGATTGAGCGCAGCAGGCACGAGACAGATCGTGGTGCAAAAAACCCTGGGCCATGAATCGGCCAAGCAGACGCTGAACAACGCGTTGTTCCAGATGAAGATGAACGACTCCGTCGTCCATGCGGCCACTGTCTTTAAAAACGACCGGACGTATTGGAGAAGTGCGGCGCCACTCCCACGGTTTCTCGTCGCGTTTCCGTGGCGCACGCAAGCTGTCCATCGTTTCGACCCATGTTGGATCGGCGCCCTCGCGTTGATCGATTGCGGGAAATGCAAATCGAGGTGGATCTCCGTCCTGCCCCGCTCCAAGGGTCTTGAGGGGCTCAGCACCGCTGAGTCGTAAGGCGCAAGATATCGTGTCGCGGAATTGCTCTTCTTTAAGGCCAATACTTTTCTGCGATGCGTCCAGAAGATTTCGTAGTTGCTCCACCTGGATGCGCAGAGCATTCTGCCGTTCTCGAGCCGACTCCAGATCTTCCTCGATGCTTCCTTTCCGGTCTTCTTCGAGATCCGTCGCGGCGATCCTGGCTTGCAATTCCGAAATCGTCTTCCGGCGAATGCCGCCGGCCAACGTTTTCGCCAACTTTGATTCGATCACTTCCGACAGGCTGCCAAGCTCTTCCTTGATGCGTTCCGTCTTTTTCACGATCGTCCGTAGGATTCGATCTTCCGGCCGTTGTTCGTACACGAAGTAGTAACAGAAGACGTTTTCATGCTGCTGTAGTTTGCGATCGATGCGGCCATTACGCTGTTCCATACGGCTCGGATTCCAGGGCACATCGAAATGAAACAGGTTCCAGCAGTGCGTCTGAAGATTGAGTCCTTCGCGGGCGGCGTCGGTGGCGATAAGGATTCGGACAGGATGCTTCTTCGGATCGGAGTTGAAGGCCTGCTTGATTTCCTCGCGTTTGGCGATCGGTGTCGGGCCGTGATAGACCTCAATGCGCTGATCGGCCCGATCGGATGTCTCGATGGCTGCTTCAAGTTGCTGCCGAAGATAGCGCTTGGTGTCGTCGTATTCGGTAAAAACGATCACGCGAATGTCGTTCCAGCGCGCCTCCGGCTTGCCGAGATCCGGACACATCTGCC
>QHXA01000577.1 GCA_003222755.1 Acidobacteriota bacterium | reverse complement strand
CTCTCGACTCGAATGAGCGGAAAAGAATAAGAGACGCCGCGTTCAGAATGCCCGTAGTCTGAAAGGTAAACCCGGCATTACTGGACCTCAGTTTTCAGTTGGCTTCTCGATCCGATCGATCACAATCGACTCGACGGGGCCGCGCGTCGATTCCAGCTTGAATCCCAAGTACCCCATGATCTGAGGCCACGAAGAGACTCCGGGTTGAAGAGGGCCGACGTCGATGATGCTCGGTTGAATGTCATAGAGCCCAATCAAACCTGTCTTGTCGATAACGAAACGGCCTTCTCTTCCCTGGCCTCCATTAATCAATACTCGGATAGGAATTGCGTTCGCTCGGACCCGGACAGTCCCAGCCACAGGATCGTTCCCCACTTCAAGAGGGGATGCCATCGGGTTGGCAGGTTGACTTGGTTTTGTTTGGTCTGCCGACAACTTCACTCTGCCTTCTTTCACAAAATACACGTTGTAGATTGGTGTGTCTTTTGGTGTGCGATGCAGGACGAGGTGAAACCGATCGGACAGGAGATTCCGGAGCATCGCTTGAAGCTTCGGAGCGTCGTCGTTTTGCAACTGCTGGAAAGTGTAGCTCGGAGTTCCCTGGGGCAGAGTCGCCTGAATACTGAACGTCTCCTTCTGCACCCAGTCAGGACCGCCTGAGATGATTCCCAGGTTAGTCGCCGCTGGGCAGTACATGCCATACGCTGCGGCAACTAGGCGGTAAACCGTTGCGGCAGTAATTGTGATGCGTCCGGGAGTCAGCTCGAACCCTCCGCTGCACGGCAGAATCGTCTGCACTCCGGCGCCGGGAACCCGCTGGGGATCCACCGGACGGATAGACGCGACTTCAAAGGTGTCCCGATCAATCACGTTCGCGACAGGGCGTGTTTGTGTGGTCTGGGCCGAAACTGCAATCGAGCCTGCCAGACTTACGATACTCAACAGTTGTGTGACCCGATTTCTCATGATTTCCTCATCAGCGCACGAAGCGATCAACCCAGGGCTGAAGCTCTTCCGCCCATACCTTGAAGGCAGGCTGCTGTATTCCCGCATTGGGGGGACCCGACATCGTCCACATCTCGCTGTTGTGGGAGCCGTCGGAGCGGAAAAAGCGGTCGCCCATATTCATGTAGAAGACGGTTTTGTCGTCCGCGAGCTTGGCGTACACCAGGGCGTTCGCCTCCGCGACCTTCCGCCACGCCTCTCGCCTCAACTGGCCGCGCGGAAACGCGGCGGAGAGCAGAATCTTCGCCTGAGGCTGTCGCGCACGGATCTCCGCGATGATGGGCGCGTAGCCTGCGACAAACTCGGCCTGGCGGTCGCCGATCGACTGGTCGCCGGTGCCGAAACCCTGCAGCACCACGATCTTCGCCTGATAGCCGTCCAGTTCTCCGTTCTGCATCCGCCACAGGAGGCTGTCGAAGCGCGTGCCCTGCGAGCCGAAACTCGCGGCCTTGAGCGATCCGAACGTCTGATCCCACACGCTCCGGCCGCGGCCCGACCAGAGCCACATCTCGGTGTCCGTGGGCCCGAAGAAGACGATTTCGAGGTTTCCTGCCCGCGCTCTGTCGATGAAGCGGTCATGGCGCTCCCCTTCGTGCGCAGTTAGCAAATCCTTGGGGGCATCCGAAGCCGGCGTCCAGACTGCCGTGGTCTGCTGCGCAGTGAGAATCGGCACGCTCACGATGCCGATCGCAAACGGAGATGCCAGCGCGACAAACCCAGCCGCCGCCAATACGGCTTTTCTTGCGAGGTTGAGCCGGGGTGCGGTGCGACGGATCATGATTGTTTCGATTCTTTTCTTAAGATTCGATCCCGTCACGCCGGTCACGAATGGTAGAGGTGATTTCATATACAACTCGCACACCCTGAGGATGCCGTCCGCGTAAGCCTCCGCGTCAATCCCGCTGCGGAGAACTTCCTCGTCGCAAGCGCGCTCGCGCTCATCGCTCAAGCGCGCTCCTATCCACCAGACCAGCGGATGAAACCAGAAAAGAACTTCAACAGCACTATGGATTAAACCCGTGAGATTGTCGCGACGATGGACGTGGCCCATTTCGTGCAGTAGTACCGACTTAAGCTGCAAAGGAGTTAAGTGCACATTGATACCTTCAGGCAAAAGCAGTACGGGATGAAAAACTCCGACGACGCTGGGTTCCAGGATCGCCGCCGAGAGCATCACCGGCACCTCGGCCACCGGCTCAAGTGGCGATGCTTCGCGCAGGGCCGTCTTGATCTGGCGCATTCCTCTTACCCAACGAATGACGACGCAAAGCGAGCCAAACGCCCAGATCCCCCAGATCACTATCGACACCCATTCGATGAGATGTGTTGCGGGGTTTGCCGAAACTGGGCTGGGAAGAAGGTCCACCGTAAAAGGCTCGTTGACTTGCTTGATCGCGAAAGAGATCGGGGGCACGATGGGCAGCTCCGCACGCCGCCCGAACCAGCTACCCGCCGCTGAAAAGAAGGAAAACGGAACCAGAAACTTCGCAGAGGCCGCGAGCCACAATCCATATCGCGCCTGGGGGCCGTACCTTCTGAATGCTATGACGAGGAGACCGGCGGCAGCGGCAAACAGCGTCGATTGCCACAAATGGTTTGCGATCGCCTGAAACTGAATGGATATCATTTGCGCTTGTCCTTCAGGCTCAGCCTCTGCAGCGCCTTGCGAGCTTCACGAACCTCTTCCGGCGTGAGTTTCCCCGATTCGATCAAGGTGGTCACAATGGGCAGCGGTTTCCCACCGAACCACGCCACCAGTTCATCAATCATCCGGTTCTGCGCCGCCGCACGGGAAATGACCGCCTCGAAGATGTGCGCATTGCTGATCTTCTCGATCCGCCGAATGGCTTTCTTCGCTTCCAGTCGATTCACGACAGTCTGCACTGTGGTGTAGGCCAGCCGCTCCTTATCGGGGAAGGCTTCGAGCAACTCGCGGATGGACGACGGTCCTCTTCCCCACAATGTTTGCATGATGCGAAGTTCCAGAGGAGTCAGCCTAGGTAGTTTCACGATTGAGATAATCTACTACACGCTACTGTAGGTCTCAAGCAGTTTTATTCGAGTTCGAGATCCCGCCGGGCGAGCGAAGATTACTCGCCGAAAGTCGCCAAAGGGCGATCGATATCGCCCCTCTTTGCCGCTTCACCTGCCGGGTTCGATGCCGAGGTTGTCGTTCACAGCGACGCGCAGCTTCTGTTTGCAGCCAAGGTAGACGGTCGTTTGAATCG